>DASUPQ010000271.1 GCA_036280995.1 Actinomycetota bacterium
AGCATCGCGGTCGGGCGGCTGGCGGAGACTGTGTAGACGAAGAAGGCTGGTGAGCGGGCGAAGACCTCGTAGGGCCCGAGCGCATCGGTGATGACCGAACCGCTGGCCCCCAGCACCACCGCGACAGCCAGCCGACCCTCCGGGACTGGCCTTGCTGGCGGCCAGCCCTGGGCCGGGCCGGCTGGCGGCGCCCGCGGGTAGGCCTCCCGCATCGCCACAAGCGCCCCGGCGGTCCCGACCCCCGCCAGCCAGGCTGCGGACAGGCCGATGCCGCGCAGACGCCGGGCGAGGCGGCGCAGGACAACGAGACTCCGGACGGCGTTGGGACTTCCATTGGTCATGGCGCTGCCCTTCAGGTCGACACCCTCCACGTCACCCTGGCCATGATCATGCCTGCTCGGGGAGATCGGGAAGCCCAGCGCCAGAGGAGGGCCAAGGCCCCAGACCACCAGCCTGGCCTGGCTGCACCAACTCAGGCCGCGGGCACGGTGTGCCTCACATGCCCCGGGTGGTGGCCGGTCCGTCCGGTATACAGCTCCAGGCGGAACAGCATGACGACCAGCATGACCACGCAGGCTGGGCCACAGAAGCCGAACACCAGCCCGCGGAGCGTGCCCGTCCGGACAACGTCGAGCCAATCCAGTCCGAGCATCACGATCGCCAGCCCGATGGTTGCCCCCGACATCTCCAAGGTGGGACGCCACGCCATCCCCCGGAACCGCATCCACAGCGTCATCGGCAGCGTAAAGTCGAAGGCAATCACCAGCAACGCCAACTCGGGTGACTGCTGGCGCAGGTCCGGATAGCCGAGCAGCGCCGGGCCAGCCACGAAGACCAGCCCGTTCAGGATCCCGCCGCCGACGCACATCGCCACACACATCTCCAGGAAGTGGCGGGCGAACTGCCAGATTTGGCTGCGTAGGCCAGGCCTCGGAGCTGCAATCCGGTCCATGGCAGCCTCCTTTCCCTCTGGTGGCGTGTGCTTTGCGCCACCGCCCGCTGGTGATGTACCGGACCGGCCGTGTTCGGCATAGGGCCCATTGGCCCGGCTGCCTCGTGCCACTTGACCCGGACGGGCCGAAGGCCATCCCTGTTGTCGCGTGTCGGCTCAGCCGCTGAGCTTGGCCAGGAGCTCGGGCCGGTCGGCCAGCTGCTGTTGGACCATGGGGCCGAGCATCGGCTCGTAGATGTCCCGGTCCACCTGGTCCCAGTCGATGCCTCCGAACGGTGGGTGGGGGTCGTACTCGATGGCCAGCTGGACCATCCGGGCGGTCGGCTCGTCGGTGAGGCGGGCGACCAGGGCCAGGGCCATGTCGATGCCGGCCGACACCCCGGCCGAGGTGATGAACGTGCCGTCCTCCACCCACCGCTCGGGGAGGTAGGTGGCGCCCAGGCGTTCCAGCAGCCGGTGATAGGCCCAGTGGGTGGTGGCCTGGCGGCCCTCCAGCAGCCCGGCCGCGGCCAGGACCAGCGCCCCGGTGCAGACCGACCCGACCACCTGGGCGGTGCCGGCGGCCTGGCGCAGGTAGTCGCCGACCACCTGGTCGCCCATGGCCTTGATCGTGGGCGCACCGCCGCCGGGGACGATCACGACCTCCGGGTCGGGGACGTCGCCGAAGGTGCGGTCGGCGGTGACGGTGAGCGGGCCGTCGGTGGCCATGGGCTCGAGCCGCTCGGCCACCACCACCGGCCGGTACTGGTCGTTGAACTGCCGCAGGCTGGCAAAGACCTGCAGCGGACCGACCAGATCCAGCAGCGTTAGCCCTGGATAGAGCACGAACGCCACCGTCTTCTGCTCCTGAGTTGCCATCATCTGCCCTTCCGGTCCCGGGTCGGATAGAGAGCGGCGTCGGTGATGGGTGGAAGCCCTGTTCAGGTCGACCGCTGTCGGATGACACCGGCCATGGCCGACAGGGCGGCTTACGCCACGCCTCGTGTGAGCACTTCGGTTGCGCGCTGCCTGGTCTCCGGTTCGGCCTTCTCCAGCGATCCCGAGTCATACGGAGGCTGGGGGTCGTACTCAATGACGAGCTGCAGCGCCCGGGCCTCGTCCTCGCCCGCCTCGCGGGCGGCCAGGGTCAAGGCCATGTCGATCCCGGCCGAGACGCCGCCGGCAGTGATGACCT
>DASUPQ010000272.1 GCA_036280995.1 Actinomycetota bacterium
GAACGCGCAGCGGCCGAGGCGGCCGCGACGTTCAGGCAGGACGGCTTCGGCTACTTCCTGGAGATGGCCACCCGGCCCCAGACGATCGGCTACGCCCTGCTGGATTCCCCCGTCGCCCTGGCCGCCTGGCTGCTCGACCACGACACCGACAGCTACTACAAGATCTCGGCCGCGTTCGTCGACGGCGAGCCCGTGGGCAACCTCACCCGGGACACCATCGTCGACAACATCACGCTGTACTGGCTGACCGGCACCGCAGCATCGGCGGCCCGGTCCTACTGGGAGGACGCACGAGCGCTGGCCGCAGCGCTTGCGAGCGGCCAGCCTCCTCCGCCGGTCAAGGTGCCGGTCGGCTTCACCACGTTCCCCGGCGAGATCTGGGCGTCGCCCCGGAGCTGGGTCGAGGCGGTCTACCCCGACCTCGCCTACTTCAACGAGGTCGACAAGGGCGGCCACTTCGCCGCCTGGGAAGAGCCCCAGCTGTTCTCCGAAGAAGTCCGAGCCGCGTTCCGGTCGCTTCGGTAGGTACCTGTGTTCGGACGGGTGCACCTGCCCGTGCTCGGCGGGGCGACCGGCTGGCTCAACTCCGAGCCACTCAGCCCCGCCGAGCTGCGCGGCCACGTCGTGGTGGTGAACTTCTGGACCCTGACCTGCATCAACTGGCTGCGCCAGGAGCCGTATGTCCGTGCCTGGTCCCAGGCCTACCGAGCCGACGGGTTGGTCGTCATCGGCGTCCACACCCCGGAGTTCTCCTTCGAGCATGAGCTCGACCTCGTCCGGCAGGCGACCACAGCGCGAGGGATCGATTACCCGGTCGCGGTCGACAACGACTACGCGATCTGGAGCGCCTTCGACAACCATTACTGGCCGGCGCTGTACTTCGTCGGGTCCGACGGCATCATCTCCGACCAGCACTTCGGCGAGGGCCGCTACGAGCAATCCGAGCGCGTCATCCAGCAGCTGCTCGGCATCCAGCGCGAGCTCGTCTCCGTCGAAGGGGTCGGCGTGGAGGCTGAGGCCGACTGGGAGCACCTGCGGACGCCCGAGACCTATCTCGGCTACGGACGCGGCGACCAGTTCGCGTCACCGGACGGCGCCACCTTCGACGAACGCCGCGCCTATGAGCTCCCCGAGCACCTGCATCTCAACCATTGGGCCCTCGCCGGAGAGTGGACGATCGGGCGTGAGAGTGTCGTCCTCGACCAGGCCGGCGGAACCATCGCCTACCGGTTCCGCGCCCGCGACGCGCATCTGGTGCTGTCTCCCGGAGCGCGCGAGCCGATTCCCTTCCGCGTGCTCCTCGACGGCCAGGCTCCCGGCCCGTCCCACGGCGTGGACGTCGACCCTGACGGGAGCGGCGTGCTCGCCGACGGCCGCCTCTACCAGCTCGTGCGCGCGCACGACGCGGTCCGCGACCGGACCCTGGAGATCACCTTCCTGGAGCCCGGCGCCGAGGCATACGTGTTCACGTTCGGGTAGCGGTCCCCGCAGATCGAGCCCGCTTACCGGCCAGGCGCGGGTCAGGCCGCGTCGGCACATCCATCACCGATAGGTCCTGGGTTGACCGGCCTACTCGAGGGTGTCATCGGCGTCGGCGAGGAGCCGGCGGGCCGAGGCTTCATCGGAGCGGCCAACCAGCACCTGCACACCCTCGATCTGCATCTGCGGGTACTGTCCTCCGGCATCATCTGCCGACACCGCTGCGCTCACGCCATGACTGCGCAGCATGCCGACGATCAGCTCCGCCTCGCTGCGGCTGGCAACGACCGCCACCGACACCGTCGCGCCGTCCACGATGGCAACTCCTCTGCTCCTGGTCCTGCCGGTAGGCCGCTCCCGGCAGCATGGTCGCATGTTGGCCGGCCCGTCGCACCGCCGAGACCTCGGCCGGAACCAGTCGGGGTTCCCGCTCCGCCAGGCTACGTCTCTGTCGCTGGCCCTGCTGGCCGGCGTGGGCTGCATGTGCTGTTCGGCTGGTGGTGGGGCTTGGCGCCTCGACGGAGACTTCCTTCTGCCATGCTCACCAGCCTCGAATTCGGTGTTCGACATATGGGCCAGGCGTTCTGGTAGGCCTTGACGGTGTTGTCGGCGTACCCATCAGCCCGCAGCGCCAGCTCCCACGAGACCGGGAGCACAGCGAAGCCCGGACGCCTCATGCCGAGTCGTATCGGGACATGAAGCGCTACGCTTCAGGCTCCCGGAGCCACCATCGGCACATCTGCGCTGCTCAACAGGCCTGCGAGCTGGGCCGCGTTGGTCACCGCCTGATCCCGGTAGCAGTTGTTCATGAGGATGTGGACCTCATGGGCGGAGGACGCCAGGTGGTCGACCTTGGGGACCCACTCGGCCAGCTCCTGCTCGGTGTAGAGGTAGCGGAAGCGTTCGGTGACGGTCTTCTTCTGCCAGGCCTCGGGGTCGCGGCCGTGGAAGCGGACGACCGACAGGGCGGGGGAGGTCGCCTCGGCGACGGTGGGGACCGAGGAGCGGAAGCCCTGGGGCATGTCGACGCAGACCAGGGGGAGGTCGAGGTCCTGGAGGAGGCCGAGGGTGCGGTCACGGTCGCGGTCGGTGGCCAGCCAGGCGGCGTTGCGGAACTCGACGCAGACCTGGTAACCGGGAAGGCGGTCGCGGATGGCGCCGAGCTCCTCGCGGCTGGAGCGGCGGGGGGTGAACCACTCGGGGTACTGCAGAAGGACGGCGCCGAGCTTGCCGGCGGAGTCGAGGGGGAGGAGGGCGTCGCGGAAGCGGCGCCAGATCTCCGCCTGGCCGTCGGCGGAGAGGTGGGAGGCGTAGAAGCGCTCCTTGTCGCGGTGCTCGGGGGCGATCTCGCCGAGCAGGTCCTCGGGGACGGCCTTGCGGCGGGTCGGGTGGCCGGTCAGGAGGCTGAACGCCTTGATGTTGAAGACGAAGTCGGGCGGGGTGCGGTCGACCCAGAGGCCGGCCTGCTCCTCGCGGGGCAGATAGTAGTAGGTGGCGTCGACCTCGACGATGGGGAACTGGGTGGCGTAGAAGCGCAGGCGCGACTCGGCGTCGTTGGCGCCCTTGGGGTACCAGCCGGACTTGAGCAGCGTCGGGTCCGTCCAGGAGGCGGTCCCGACCCGCACCGCGCCCTTGTCCCGGCCGCCGTTCGGCTGCTTCGCCATGCGCGGCAGCATAGCGGGTGCTACCGTCGGCCGGAGTGAACGTGCGCGTCTGCCCCCGCTGCCAGACGCCGGTGCAGGCCGGCGGCAAGGTCTGCGAGCGCTGCGAGCAGCCGGTCGAGGGCCCGGCCCACGCGCTGCGCTACAACCCGGCCGGGCTGCCGACACCCAGCCCCATCCAGGGGCACGCCACCGTGCTGGTCGGGATCGTGACCGCCGTCGTCCTGCTCGCCTTCGGGGCCTGGTTCGTGTTCCGCGGCGTCGGGCCGTTCCGGGCCGAGGTGGTCAGCCAGACCGTGACCGCCGACGGCGCGGCCGTCGAGGTCGAGCTGCGGGTGGTCAACGAGGGCGAGCGGCGGGGCCGGGCCCGCTGCCGGATCACCGGGCTGGGTCCGGACGGGCGGGTGCGGACCTCGGGGGTGAAGCTGAGCCCGACCGTGCCCGGCAACGGGAGCGCGTCGTTCACGCTCCGCGGGGAGGGTCTCGGCGACGCCCACGACATCGCCACCAGCTGTGCTTGACTGGTCCCGACGGGGGCAGCCAAGGGTCGGCGGGGAGGTGAGGTCATGACCGAGCGGGCGCTCGAGGCGGCGGCCGCCCACGCGGCCCAGTACCTGCGCGGCCTGTCCGAGCGGCCGGTGGCGGCGCGGGCGGGCGCGGCCGAGCTGCGCGAACGCCTGGGCGGGCCGCTGCCCGACGGGCCCGCCGACCCGGCCGAGGTGGTCGCCCAGCTGGCCAAGCTGGCCGACGACGGCCTGGTCGCCTCCGCCGGTCCCCGCTACTTCGGGTTCGTCGTCGGGGGGAGCCTGCCCGCCGCCGTGGCCGCCGACTGGCTGACCAGCGCCTGGGACCAGAACGCCGGCCTGTTCGCCCTCGGCCCGGCCGCGGCCACGGTCGAGGAGGTGGCCGCCGGCTGGCTCACCGACCTGCTCGGGCTGCCGGCCACCATGACCACCGGCTTCGTCACCGGCGGCCAGATGGCCAACTTCACCGGCCTGGCCGCGGCCCGCCACCATGTGCTCGCCGCCGCCGGCTGGGACGTGGAACGCGACGGCCTGGTCGGGGCGCCGCCGGTCGAGGTCGTGGTCGGGGCCGAGCGCCACGTCACCGTCGACGCCGCCCTGCGCCTCCTGGGCCTGGGCAGCGGCCGGCTGCGGGTCGTCCCCGCCGACGACCAGGGCCGCATGGACGCCGCCGCCCTGCCCGAGGCGCTGGCCGCCTGCCGGGGGCCGGCGATCGTCTGCGCCCAGGCCGGCAACGTCAACACCGGCGCCGTCGACCCCCTGGCCGCGATCTGCGCCGCCGCCCACGCGCACGGCGCCTGGGTGCACGTGGACGGCGCGTTCGGGCTGTGGGCGGCGGCCAGCCCGGCCCGGCGCCACCTGGTCGCCGGGGCCGAGCAGGCCGACTCGCTGGCCACCGACGCCCACAAGTGGCTCAACGTCCCCTACGACAGCGGGCTCGTGTTCGTCGCCCACCCCCAGGCCCATCTGGCCGCCTTCTCCACGGTGGCCGGCTACCTGACGCCCGGGGCGGCGGGGGAGCGCGACCCCGACGCCTACACCCCGGAGTTCTCGCGCCGGGCCCGGGGGTTCCCGGTCTGGGCGGCGCTGCGCTCGCTGGGCCGCTCCGGCGTGGCCGACCTGGTGGAGCGGTGCTGCGGCCACGCCCGCCGCTTCGCCACCGCCCTCGGGGCGGCCGACGGGGTCGAGGTTCTCAACGAGGTCGTGCTCAACCAGGTGCTGGTCCGCTTCACCGACCCGAGCGGCGACCACGACGGCCGCACCCGCGAGGTCATCCGCCGGGTCCAGGCCGGCGGCACGCTGTGGCTGAGCGGCACCACCTGGCACGGCATGGCCGCCATGCGCATCTCGGTGTCGAACTGGTCGACCAGCGACGCCGACGTCGACCGGTCGATGGCGGCCATCCTGGCCGCGGCCGCCGGGACCACCTAGGAGGGAGCGCCGATGCCGTCGAACGAGCTGCTCGGGGTCTACCTGAACGACCATCTGGCCGGCTCGTCGGCCGGACTGGAGCTGGCCGAGAAGCTGCGCGACAACAACCAGGGCACCGCGCTCGGCGACGTCATGGCCGCCCTGCACCTCGAGATCGAGCAGGACCGCAAGTCGCTCGAGGAGCTCATGGCGCGCCTGGATGTGGCCCGGCACCCGGTCAAGGACGCGGCCGGGTGGGTGCTGGAACGCCTCAGCCGGCTGCGGCTCAACCCGGCCCTCACCGGCAGCGCGGAGCTGACCCGGCTGCTGGAGACCGAGGCCCTGTCACTCGGGATCGAGGGCAAGCTGGCCATGTGGCTGGCCCTCAAGGAGGCCGCCGCCGCCGACCAGCGGCTGGCCGGGACCGACTACGACCGGCTGATCGAGCGGGCCCGCGCCCAGCGCCGCACGCTGGAGCCCCACCGGGTGGCGGCGGCGGCGCGGTCGTTCGCGGACTGAGCGCGCCGCGCCGCCGCCACCGCGACGGTCAGGCGGACAGCGCCGAGGCGAACAGGTCGCCGACCAGGGCCGACGTCCCCGCCTGCGCCGCCACCACGCCCTCGGCGCCGGTCACCGGCACGGCCATGGCCTCCCGGACGCCGGCCCGCTGGGCGGCGATGGCCCGGTCGAAGCGGCCCGTGTCGCGGATGTCTCCAGCAGCACCTCCAGGGCACGGCTGGCCACGATGATCCGGCCGTGCCCGTCCAGCACGCACGCCGGGAGGCCGCCTCCTCAACGAGCGCCTCCGACCGGAGCGCGCCGGCCGGTCCCCTCCGCCGGGAACCGCCCGGCGGTCCGGTCCGTCCAAGGCCACATCGGAACCGACCCGGGACGGGATGCGCGATGACGAGGACGCGGCGTTGGAGCCTGCTGGCCGCCGTGGCGGCGGCGCTGCTGCTGGGGGCCCAGCCGGCCCTGGCCTGCGGGGGGCTGGTGGGGCCGGGGGGCACGGTGCAGCTGGCCCGCACGACCACCCTGGCCGGCTACCACGACGGGGTCGAGCACTACCTGACGTCGTTCACCTACGCCGGCGGCGGGGCCAAGTTCGGCTCCATCGTGCCCCTGCCCGGCGTCCCCAGCGACGTCCGCAAGGGCGGCGAGTGGACCCTCCAGCGCCTGGTCCGCGAGACCCAGCCGCAGCCGCAGTTCCTGCGCGCCGCCGCGGCCGCCGAGGCCGGCGACAGGGCCACCGAGCTGCTCAAGACCAAGGTCGACGCCCTCGACATCACCGTGCTCCGCGGCGGCGGCCGGGCGGTCGGGAACTGGGCCCGCGAGCACGGCTTCGGGCTGTCGGTCGACGCCCCCGAGGTGCTCGACTTCTACGCCGCCCGCAGCCCCGTCTTCCTGGCGGCCAGCTTCGACGCCCGCCGGGCCGAGGGCCGCGGCCAGCGCCTCGGCGACGGCACCCCGATCCACCTGACCATCCCGACGGCCGATCCGTGGGTACCGCTGCGCATCCTCGGCCTCGGCCACCAGGCCGCTGACCCGATCCAGGCCGACGTGTACCTGCTCACCGACCGGCGCCCGGCCGTGCTGCCCCGGCCGGTCGCCGCCGGGGGGCGCGGGGTCGCCCTGGAGCGGAGCGGCCCGGCCTCGGCCCAGCTCCTGGCCGACCTGCGCGCCGACAAGGGCATGGACTGGCTGCCGGCCTCGGGCATGTGGCTCAGCTACCTGCGGGTCGACACGACGACCCATGAGCTGACCCATGACCTGGCCGTCGACGCCAGCGGCCGGGCCAGGCCCTCCCCGGTGGCGGCCGGCCTGGCCGTCCCGGTGGCCGCCGGCAGGGACGGCCAGGCGCCGGCGCCGTCCGGGCCGGGCGCGTGGTGGGCGTGGCCGGTCGTGGCCGTGGGCGCCACCGTGACCGTGGCCGGGCTGGTCCTGGGCCGGAGGGGTCGTTCGGCCCTGCGCTGAGCGGCCCGGCCGGGAGGATACTGCCGGCATGGGCGCGACCACCCTGGCCGACCTGGAGGCCCGGCTGCTGCGGCCGGCCGGGCCGGGCCGCTTCGACCCGGCCGAGCTGGACGGGCTGCCGGAGCCGGTGCGCCGCCACCTCGGCCTGGCCATCGCCCCGGGCACGCCCCTGGCCACCTCGGCCCGGCTGCGGATGCGGGGGAGCATCAAGGTCGGCCGCTGGCTGCCGTTCCGGGCCCGCCAGGTCCTCAGCCCGCGGGACGGCTTCGTCTGGGCGGGCAGGGCGGCCTGGCTGATCGCCGGGTCCGACCGCTACCTGGACGGCGCCGGGGCGCTGGAGTGGAAGCTGGCCGGCCTGGTCACCGTGGCCCGCGCCGAGGGCGCCGACGTGGCCCGCAGCGCCGCCGGCCGGGCCGGGGCCGAGGGGATCTGGCTGCCGACGGCCCTGCTGCCCCGCTTCGGGGTCCGCTGGGCGGCCCCGGCCACCGACCGGGTCACGGCCGCCTTCGCGGTGGGGGAGACCCCGCTGGAGCTGGAGCTGCGCCTGGACGCGGCCGGCCGCGTGGTGTCGCTGGCCTTCGACCGCTGGGGCGACCCGGGCGGCGCCGGCGCCTTCGGCTGGCACCGGTTCGGGGGCCAGATCACCGGCTACGCCAGCTTCGACGGCCTGACCGTTCCCAGCGCCGGCCGCCTCGGCTGGTTCTGGGGCACCGACCGCTGGGCCGAGGGCGAGTTCTTCCGCTACCGGATCACCGACCTCCAGCCGGCCGGGCCGACCGGGACCTGATCTGGGGGCGAGCGGGCACGCTACACGCGGCCCCGGGCCGGCCGCCGCTTGCGGCACCGGGAACCGGCGTCCCGGCGGCCCCGTCCAACCTGCAGTCGTTCCCTCGACCCGGAGCGCTCGGAGGCCGCATGCGCCCACGTCCCTGGCAGCTCGCCGTCGTCCTGGTCGCCTGCGGCGCGGCCGCCCTGGTCGCCGTCTGGTCGGCCGGGTCGCTGGCCGGCGGGGGCGAGCGGACGGTGGTGGTGACCATGCGCCACTCCCGCTTCGAGCCGGCGGCGGTCCGGGTCGACCCGGGCGAGCGGGTGCGGTTCGTGCTGCGCAACACCGACCCGATCGACCACGAGTTCATCCTCGGCGACGACGCCGTCCAGCGCCGCCACGAGGAGGGCCGCGAACGCCAGCACCACGGCGACGTCCCCGGCGAGCGCTCGGTCCCGGCCGGCCAGGAGGCCGCCACCGCCTACGCCTTCCCGGCCGCCCTGGACGGCCGCGTGCTCACCTTCGCCTGCCACCTCCCCGGCCACTACGCCTACGGCATGCACGGCACCGTGCGGGTCGGCTGACCCGGTGCGCCGCCGGGGGTCAGCGGCGGCTGATCTGGAGGCGGCCGGAGCCGTCGACGGCCACGGAGCGGCGGCCGGCCAGGAGCTCCAGGAGCTCGCCGCCGACCAGGTCGCGGCGCCAGCCCTGGAGGGTGCGGACCGGCGGCTCGGGCTGGCCGCGGCGGACCGCGGCCACCACCTGGGCCAGGTCGTTGCGGGCGGCGACCAGCTCGTAGGCCAGGCCGGCGTCGAGCGCCCGGGCCCGGACCAGGGCCTCCGACAGGGCGATGGCGGGCACGTCGGCCGGGTTGGCGTCGGGCCGCTCGACCACCTCGGTGGGCAGCGGCTCGGCGGCCTGGCCGCGGGCGACCGCGGCCACGATGGCGTCGGCGCGGCGGCGCAGGGTCGAGGGCTGGAGGCCGCGGATCCGCTCAAGGGCCGACGGCGCCCCCGGGCGCCGCTTGGCCACCTCGACCAGGGGGGCGTCGCCCAGCACCGAGGAGACGGGGCGGTCCTCGGTGGCGGCGGTCTGCTCCCGCCAGGCCGCCAGCTCGCGGGCCACGGCCCGGGCCCGCGGGTTGAGCTGGCCGATGCGGGGCAGGCGCTGCCAGACCAGCCACGGGTCGCGCTCGTCGCTGGCCTCCTCCAGGCGCCGGCACTCCTCTCGCGCCCACTGGAGCCGGCCGGTGGCCGCCAGCCGCTCCTGGAGGGCGTCGGCCAGGCGCAGCAGGTGGGCCACGTCGTCGCGGGCGTAGGCGAGCTGCTCGGGGCTGAGCGGCCGGTCGTCCCAGCGGGTGAAGCTGGCCGACTTGGCCAGGCGCAGGCCGAGCACGTCGTTGAGCAGGCTGCCGTACCCGGTCTGGGCCCCGAACCCGGCGAACCCGGCCGCCACCTGGGTGTCGAAGATGCCCCGGACCTCGGTCTGCCAGACCCGCCGGAGCAGGGCCACGTCCTGGCGCCCGGCGTGCACCACCACCTCGACCCCGGGGTCGGCCAGGACCTCGGCCAGCGGCCCGGGGTCGAGCCGCTCGTCCAGCGGGTCGACCAGCTCGACCCGCGGCCCGCCGTCCCCGTCCGGGCCGTCGACCACCACCCCGACCAGGCAGAGCAAGGCCCGGTAGCGACCCTCGGACATGAACTCGGTGTCGATGCCCAGGCGGCCGGCGGCCCTGGCCGCCCTGGCCAGCCCCCCCAGGTCCGCGCGCGGGGCCAGGCTCAGCCGAGGCGCCACGTGTCCCCGCCGTGGAGCAGCTTGGCCAGGTCACCCCGGCCCTGCCTGGTGGTGGCCGCCTCCAGCTGCTCGGACATGAGCTCGTCGTACACGGGCCGCTCGACGTCGCGGAACACCCCGATCGGGGTCGGCCCGTCGGCGCCGTGGGACAGCCGGCAGAGCATGAAGGCCAGACTCGGCTCGGCCCGGTGCTCGTCGTGGACCAGCAGCGCGTCCTCGCCGACGTCGGCCACCTCGACCAGCTCGATCCGGCAGTCGTCGGTCAGCCGGACCCCGCGCTCGCCGTCGGCGCCGAAGCGGATCGGCTTGCCGTGCTCCAGCCGGATCTGGTTGTCGGCCCGGGTGTCCGGCTCCTTCAGCAGGTCGAAGGCGCCGTCGTTGAAGATGTTGCAGTTCTGGTAGATCTCCACGAACGCGGTGCCCTGGTGGGCGGCCGCCTTGCCCAGCACCTCGGTGAGGTGGGCGCGGTCGGAGTCGATCGAGCGGGCGACGAAGGTCGCCTCCGCGCCCAGGGCCACGCTGACCGGGTTGAACGGGTGGTCCAGCGACCCCATCGGCGTCGACTTGGTGATCTTGCCCAGCTCGCTGGTGGGGGAGTACTGGCCCTTGGTCAGCCCGTAGATCTGGTTGTTGAACAGCAGGATCTTGAGGTTGACGTTGCGCCGCAGGGCGTGGACGAGGTGGTTGCCGCCGATCGACAGGGCGTCCCCGTCGCCGGTGATCACCCACACCGACAGGTCGGGCCGGGTCACCGACAGCCCGGTGGCGATCGCCGGAGCCCGGCCGTGGATCGAGTGCATCCCGTAGGTGTTCATGTAGTAGGGGAAGCGCGAGGAGCAGCCGATGCCCGAGATGAACACGATCCGCTCCCTGGGGATCCCCAGCGACGGCATGAAGCCCTGCACGGCCGAGAGGATCGCGTAGTCCCCGCAGCCGGGGCACCAGCGGACCTCCTGGTCGCTCTTGAAGTCCTTGGCGGTGAGCTTCACGGGGGCGCCGTTGCCGTGCCCGTTGCCCGCAGTCACTTGGTCGCTCCTTCGTCGAGCAGGCCGATGATGGCGTCGGCCAGCTCCTCGGCCTTGAACGGCAGCCCCCGGACCTTGTTGTAGCCGACGGCGTCGACCAGGAACCGGGAGCGGACCAGCATGCGCAGCTGGCCCAGGTTCATCTCCGGGATCAGGACCTTGTCGTAGCCGGCCAGCACCTCGCCGAGGTTGGCCGGGAACGGGTTGAGGTGGCGCAGGTGGGCCACGGACACCCGGGCCCCCGAGGCCCGGACCCGCCGCACCGCCGCCCCGATCGGCCCGTAGGTCGAGCCCCAGCCCAGCACCAGCAGCTTCGACCCGTCCTGGTGGTCGACCTCGAGGGGGGCGATGTCGGCGGCCATGCCGGCCACCTTGGCCGCCCGGAGGTTGACCATGCGGTCGTGGTTCTCGGGGTCGTAGCTGATGTTGCCGGTGCCGTCGGCCTTCTCGAGCCCGCCGATGCGGTGCTCCAGGCCGGGCGTCCCCGGGACCGCCCAGGGCCGGGCCAGGGTGGCCTCGTCGCGAAGGTACGGCCAGTAGTCGCCCTCGTGGTTGGGCTCGGTGGCGAACTCCACCCCGATGTCGGGCAGCGAGTCCACGTCCGGCAGCAGCCACGGCTCCGACCCGTTGGCCAGGTAGCCGTCCGACAGCAGCACCACCGGGGTCCGGTACTTGAGCGCGATCCGGGCCGCCTCGACGGCGGCGTGGAAGCAGTCCGAGGGGGTGCAGGGCGCCACCACCGGCACCGGAGCCTCCCCGTTGCGGCCGAACAGCACCTGGAGCAGGTCGGCCTGCTCGGTCTTGGTCGGCATGCCGGTCGAGGGGCCGCTGCGCTGGATGTCGATCACCAGCAGGGGCAGCTCCAGGGAGACGGCCAGCCCGATGGTCTCGGCCTTGAGGGCGATCCCGGGGCCGCTGGAGGTGGTCACGCCCAGCGAGCCCCCGAACGCCGCTCCCAGGGCCGCCCCGACCCCGGCGATCTCGTCCTCGGCCTGGAAGGTCCGGACCCCGAACGCCTTGTGCTTGGACAGCTCGTGGAGGATGTCGGAGGCCGGGGTGATCGGGTAGGCGCCGAGGAACAGCGGCAGCCCCGACAGCTGGCTGGCCGCGACCAGCCCGTAGGACAGGGCCAGGTTCCCGGAGATGTTGCGGTAGGTCCCTGGCCGCAGCCGGGCCGGCTTGACCTGGTAGGCGACGGCGAAGTCCTCGGTCGTCTCGCCGAAGTTCCAGCCGGCCTTGAAGGCGGCCACGTTCGCCTTGGCGATCAGCGGGCGGGTGGCGAACTTGCGCTCCAGGAAGGCGATGGTGGCCTCGGTCGGGCGCGAGTACAGCCAGGACATGAGCCCGAGGGCGAACATGTTCTTGGCCCGCTCGGCCTCCTTCTTGGAGATGTCGTACTCCTTCAGCGCCTCCAGCGTCATGGAGGTCAGCGCCACCGGGTGGACCTGGTAGTCGGCCAGGGTGCCGTCCTCCAGCGGGTTGCTGGCGTAGCCGGCCTTGTCGAGGTTGCGCGGGGTGAAGGAGTCG
>DASUPQ010000273.1 GCA_036280995.1 Actinomycetota bacterium
GAACCCGGCGCCGGTGGACACCATGCCGGCCAGCGCGGAATGCCCGGACCCGGCGGTGGTGAACGGCATGAACCTGGCCAGCAAGGGCCACGCGAGGGCGGCGACCAGCAGGGTGACGAACCCGGCCACCACCCCCCGCAGGTCACTGGAGGAGCCGAGGGTGGCGAACCCGACCGCGAAGCAGAACGCGATCACCGGCTTCAACGCCACCAGCTGGATCAACGCGTTCCGGGTCCGGGTCCACCACTCCCCAGTTTCGGGGAGGATCTGCCCGGTGGCCGCGATCGGCGCCACCGCGACCAGCACCACGATCGCCACCTGCCGGAACAACAACTCGATCCACAACAGCAGCCCGACCAGGATGGCCAGGAACCCGAACACCAGCACCAGCGCCGGCGACCCGTCCAGCGCGTCCAGGCTGATCAGCGTGCCCAGCCTGTCTTCGAGTTGGGGGTTGCCGCCCAGCCCGATCCGGATGATCCAGGCGGCGGCGGCGTCGGAGGCCTTCAGCGCGGCCTGGGTGAGCGCCAGCACCATCGCGGTCACCAGCACCGTCTTCACCAGCCCGAGCAGGGCGGTGGCGGCGACCTGCCCGTTCCCGGTCCATGCGGTCTTCCCGGCCGCGACCAGTACCAGGATGACCGCGACCAGCATCGCGATCGGCAGCGCGATCCCCAGCACCGTCGTCACCCCCGAGGCGTGCAGGTCCACGGTGGAGGACTCCACGAACACCCGCGACAGCGACTCCAGGAACCCGATCCCGGCCTCCCCGAACCCGGCCGCCATCGCCCCGAACGCGGTGTCGGTGATCGCCTCGAACCCGGTCCCCGCGGCGGCCGGCACCACCTGACTGGCGATCCCCGGCACGGTGCCGTTCTTGACCACGAACTCCGCCGCGCCGCACACCGACTCCGCGACGTCGGGGCAGAGATCCTTGATCGGCCCGGCCTGAGCCGCTGGAGCGGGTCCCGCCAGGGCAATGCTCAGCACGGCCGCGGCGACGGCGAGCAGCACACGGCTACGCGATCGCGAGGTCACGCCAACCCCTCTCATATGCCTGCGCCGATCCCGGTGCGGGCAGCGGTTGCGGCTCCTCCAGATCGGTGCCGCCATCGATCTTCCAGTCACCGTCGGCCCAGACCATCGTGTAGGCGGCGACGGATACGGCCTGTCGGCCCTGGCCCGAGGTGGCCGGCCCGGCGCCGTCGGCGATGCCGAGGACGTGGATGAGGGCTCGGTCCGCACCCGCGTCGACCACCCGGTAGGCGCGGGCCTGGAAGGTGAGGTAGGCACCGATGCCGGCGTCCCCGGGCTGCACCCCGAGGGTGCTGCTGGCGATCCGGACCCCATGCGCGAAGTCGTCGGCCGCCGACGGGTACGACGGGGCGCCCGCCACCTCGCCGACGGTGCGGGCACGGGTCTCGTCCAGCCCGACCGCAGTCTCGGCGTACCGGGCGGCCGCGCTGATCGCGCCCGGCACGGTGTGCGGGAACCCGACCGGCACCCCGCGCGCCGTGCCGGCCGGTGGGGGCAGGATCAGCGGCCCGGCCGACACCGGCGGCACCACCCACGCCCCGGTCGACGGGGTTGCGGGCCCGGTGGAACTGGAGGCGGCAGGCGGAACGCCGTCGAGCGGCACGTCGGCGGGGCGGTCGCGGTTCACGCCGACGCCCAGCCCGGTGAGGCCGATCACGATCGCGGCCACCACCAGCCCGACACCAACGACTGCGTACAGCAAGCGGCGGCGCAGCACCCGGGCCTGCCGGTCGGCGGCGGTGAACATGCTCATCGCTCACGCCAGCCCGAACGCCGTGTTCACCAGCGGGATCGCCAGCCCGACCAGGATCCCCCCACCGAAGGACCAGAGCAGGGTGACCTTGCCCCGTTCGGCCAGGATCGGGCGGGTGGACAGGTTGCCGACCGCGACCATCGCGGCGCCCACGATCCCGGCCAGCACGCAGGCCACCAGCGCCCCGTACATCGTCCAGCTGATGATGGTGTCGATCGCGCCCGAGCCGGGCAGCCCCCGGCCGCTCGGCCGGTGATTGCGGATCGGGCCGGCCAGCACCAGCTCATACAGGGTGCGGGCCGGGTGAGCCAGGTGGGTCATGAGCGGGTTCCCTTCAACGAGAGTGGATAAGAGCCGCGGACGCGGCCACGGCGGTGGCGGCCGCGGCGGTCGTGTCCGGCGCGATGGCCGCGCCGGGTTGCTGGCCGGGCGACCGCAGCGCATCGGCCGCGGTCGCCTCGGTGGTGACGCTGGTGGCGAGGCCGGTGAGGGTGGCGGCGAGCCGGGTGACCGCGCGGCGCAGCGGGCGGCCGGCCCGGTCGATCCGGATCCCGCCGGTGGCCCGGACCCAGGGGTCGTGCGGGATATGGGCGATGGCGGCGACCCGGGCCTGGAGCAGGGTGAGCCCGGCCAGCACCCGCCGCGGCACCCGGCCTCCGGCGACCGCGACCACCGCCACCGTCACGTGGTGCGCGGGCAGGCCGAGCCGTTCCAGCAGGGTGACCACGCTCTGCGCGTCCGCCACCCCCTTGGGGCTGGCGGGGACGCACAGCACCGGGACCGCTCCG
>DASUPQ010000274.1 GCA_036280995.1 Actinomycetota bacterium
GGCCAAGCCGGTACCCAATGGTCGGCCCTGTCGGCCTGGGCGGGGTGGGCGGCGGTCGGAGGGCCGGCGGTGGCCGGAGCGCTGTCAGCGAGGAGGTCATGAGATCCGCCTCCCTTCCTCGCTTCTCTCCTTACGCTCCCAGTCTTCTGGGTACAGGGTCCATTGGCAGGAGCCATGCGGTCCTATCCCGGTGGGACAGCAGGCCCTGGCGGACTTGGCGGCAGCGCGGGGAGTTGAACCCCGCCTGGACGCCTGTCGCGGCGTCGGGCTTGTTGCCGTGCCCCTGCCCGGGGTGTTCACCGGAACGCTGCCAGCCTCACCGTAGCCACCGCTGGTCTTCCCCTGTAGAGGCCAAGGACCCCGACTCACCGTGCCAATCGACTGGATGCCGATGCCCGCGTGAGTGCCACTGGGGCAGCGCCGCCCACCTACAGAACCGGCCTGACAAGCGGCCTCTGACCCGCGGGTTTGGAGCTGGCGGGGGGACTCGAACCCCCAACCTGCTGTTTACAAGACAGCTGCGCTGCCGGTTGCGCCACGCCAGCGGGTTGGTAGAGAGGGTACGTGATCAGGGGGTGGGCCGGGAGTGGCGGCGGCGGTGGACCTCGAACAGGGCCAGGGCGCCGGCCACGGAGGCGTTGAGGCTCTCGATCCGGCCGGACATGGGGATGCGGACGAGGACGTCGCAGGAGTCGCGGACGAGGCGGTGGAGGCCGGTGCCTTCGCTGCCGACGACGATGCAGACGGGCTCGTCGGCGAGGTCGAGGGTGAAGAGGCTGGCGTCGGCGGCGCCGTCGAGGCCGATGCACCAGACGCCGGCGGCGCGGAGCTGGTCGACGGCGCGGGCGAGGTTGGGGACCTCGGCGACGGGGAGGTGCTCGAGGGCGCCGGCCGAGGACTTGACGGCCACGGCGGAGAGGGGGGCGCTGCGGTGGCGGGGGAGGATGAGGCCGTGGCAGCCGGCGGCTTCGGCGCTGCGGGCGAGGGCGCCGAGGTTGTGGGGGTCCTCGACGCCGTCGAGGGCGAGGAAGAAGGGGGGGTCGCGGCCGGCGAGGGGGACGGCGAGGAGCTCGGTCAGGCCGATCGGCTCAATGGGGGCGACGACGGCGAGGACGCCCTGGTGGGCGCCGCTGCGGGCCTCGGCGTCGATCACCGAGCGGGGGACGGTCTGGACCTCGACGCCGCGGCGCTGGGCGAGGTCGAGGAGGTCGCCCAGGGCGGACCGGCCGGCGCCGGAGGCGAGCAGGATCCGGTCCATGGGGCGGCCGGCGCGGAGGGCCTCGACGACCGGGCGGCGGCCCTCGATCAGGGTGCGGCCCTGGCCAGGGCGGACCGCCTCGCGGGCCGCGTCGAGCTGGTCGCGGCGGCGGGACTGCTTGGCCTTGCGGGCGCCGGAGCCGCCGCGGCGCTTCTCGGACGGGGCCTGGGGGCGGCGGACCTCTCCCCCGCCGTCGCGGTCGCGGCGGGCCTTGGCCGGGCGTGGATCGCCGTCGCGCCGCCGGCGGCCGCCTACGGGAGGAGGTGCCATCGGGGGCCGCCGGGGCGGTCCTCGACCCGGATGCCGGCCTCGGCCAGGCGGTCGCGGATGGCGTCAGCGGCGGCGAAGTCGCGGGCCGCGCGGGCGCGTTCGCGGAGGTCGAGGAGGAGGTCGAGCAGCGGGCGGAAGGCCGCCGGGTCGGGCAGGTCGTCGAGCGGGGTGAAGCCGAGGCGGCCGGCCAGGTCGAGGAAGGTGGCGAAGCGGTCCCGGAGCGGGCCGGTGGCGTCGTGGTCGCCCCGCTCCAGCCGGACGATCAGCGGGTTGGCCTCGGCGACCAGGTCGAACAGCACGGCCAGGGCGGCGGGGACGTTCAGGTCGTCGTCGAGGGCGGCCTGGAAGCGGTCCCGCCACCCGCCCACGTCCTGGGGGCCGCCGGCATCGGCGTCCGCGCCGTCCCCGCCGGCGAGGGCGAGGGCCCGGGCGGCGTTGGTGGCGAACGTGGCCAGGCGGTCGTAGCTGGCGGCGGCGTCGGCCAGGACCTCCTCGGAGAACTCCAGGGGGCTGCGGTAGTGGGCGCCGAGGAGGGCGTAGCGGAGGACCACCCCGCGGTGGCGGCGCAGGAGCTCGCGGGGGCTGACCACGTTGCCGACGGACTTGGCCATCTTCTCGCCCTTGAGCTCGAGGAAGGCGTTGTGGAGCCAGTAGCGGGCGAACGGCTCGCCGGTGGCGCCCTCGGACTGGGCGATCTCGTTCTCGTGGTGGGGGAAGATCAGGTCCTCGCCGCCGCCGTGGATGTCGAAGCCGGTGCCGAGGTACTTGCCGGCCATGGCCGAGCACTCCATGTGCCAGCCGGGGCGTCCCGGGCCCCAGGGCGAGCCCCAGGTGGGCTCGCCGGGCTTGGCACCCTTCCACAGGGCGAAGTCGAGCGGGTCGCGCTTGTCCGGGTTGACCTCGACCCGGGCGCCGGCCTGGAGCTCGCCCAGGTCGCGGTGGGACAGCTTGCCGTACTCGGGCCACTTGCCGACGGCGAAGTAGACGTCGGCGCCGGCCTGGTAGGCGAGCCCGGCGTCGACCAGCCGGGCGATCAGGGCCAGCATCTCCGGGATGTGGGCGCTGGCCCTGGGGGCGATGTCGGGCGGCAGCACGCCGAGGGCGGCGGTGATCTCGTCGTAGACCCGCCCCCAGTGCTCGGCCACCACGAACGCCTGCAGCGGGTCGTGGCCGGCGGCGTTGATGATCTTGTCGTCGACGTCGGTGTAGTTCCGGACCAGCAGGACCTGGTGGCCGGAGGCGGTCAGGTGGCGGCGGAGCACGTCGAACACGACCACGGGCCGGAGGTTGCCGATGTGGGGCTCGCCGTAGACGGTGGGCCCGCACACGTAGATCCCCACCCGGCCGTGGTCGCGGGGCGTGAACGGCTCCTTGCGGCGGGTGAGCGTGTTGTGGAGCTGGAGGGCCACGGTGGTTCGGCTCCGGGTTCCGATCGGCGGTGAGCTCGTATCCTACCCGCGAACCGGCTGCTCAGCGGCCAGGCAGACGGCGGTGGCGGCGATCCCCTCGCCGCGGCCGCAGAAGCCGAGGCCGTCGGTGGACTTGGCCGTGACCCGGACCCGGGCCGGCTCCAGGCCGAGGGCGGCGGCCAGGTTGGCGGCCATGGTGGCGATCAGGTGGCCGAGGCGGGGCCGGTCGCAGAGGACGGCCACGTCCAGGCTGACGACCGTCCAGCCGCCGGCCGCGACCAGCTCGGCCACCCTGGCACACAGCTCCAGGCTGGAGGCGTCCTTCCAGCGGGGGTCGGCGGAGGGGAAGTGCTGGCCCAGGTCGGGCAGGCCGGCCGCGCCGAGCACGGCGTCGCAGGCGGCGTGGGCGACCACGTCGGCGTCGGAGTGGCCGTCCAGGCCGAGCTCGAACGGCACCCGTACCCCGCCGAGGACCAGCGGCCGCCCGGCGACCAGCGGGTGGGCGTCGACACCCTGGCCGACCCGCAGCGGCGGCAGGCTCACAGCCCGCCCCGCCCCCGATTGCGGCGGGCCAGCAGGGTCTCGGCGACGGCCAGGTCGAGCGGGGTCGTCACCTTGAGGTTCTCGGGATCGCCGAGCACCACCTGGACCCGGTGGCCGGCCAGCTCGACCAGGGCGGCCTCGTCGACCGCCTCGACCCGGTCACGGCGGGCGCGCCGGTGCGCCTCCTCCAGCACCTCGCGCACGAACAGCTGGGGGGTCTGCATGGCGCGGAGCTGGTCGCGGTTGACCAGACCGGTGGAACGGCGGCCGGCGTCGACATGGCGGATGGTGTCGGTCACCGGCACCCCGGGGACCACCCCGGCCGCCCCCGCCTCCAGGAGCAGCGTGAGCATGCGGTCGACGGCTCCGTGGGCGGTCAGGGGGCGGGCGGCGTCGTGGACGGCGACGTAGCCCGGCCCCGGCGGCAGGGCGCGCAGGCCGGCGGCCACGCTGGCCTGGCGGGTCGGCCCGCCGGCGACGACGGCGGTCACCTTGGCGAAGCCCTCCTCGGCGATCAGCTTGCCGGTGGCCTCCAGGGCGTCCGGGTGGCTGACCACCACCACCGCGACCGTGCTGGCGTTGGCCTCGACCGCCTCGACGGCGTGGGCCAGCAGGGCCCGCCCGGCCAGCTCGACCAGGGCCTTGGGGCCGGTGCCGCCGAGGCGCAGGCCGCCGCCGGCGGCCGGCACAACCACGCCCACCGCCACCGCCGCGGCGGCGGTGGGCGTGACGGAAGCGTCCGGGCTGACTACGACTCGAGCGCCTCGTCGACCAGCAGGACGGCCTTGCCCTCGTCGCAGTGGCAGGCGAGCACCAGCTCGGAGACGAGGATCTGGCGGGAGCGCTGGAGCATGCGCTTCTCGCCGGCGGAGAGGCCCTTCTCGCGGTCGCGCACGGTGAGGTCGCGGACGACCTCGGCGACCTGGAAGATGTCCCCGGACTGGAGGCGCTCGATGTTGCCCTTGAAGCGGCGGCTCCAGTTGCCCTGGGTCGAGGACTCGCCAGTGCGCAGGATCTCGAGGACGCCTTCGACGTCCTCGGAGCTGCAGACCTCGCGAATCCCGACCTCCTGGCAGTTGTCGCGGGGCACCATGAGGGTCAGGTCGCCATATGTCAGCTTGAGGACCAGGTACTCCCTGGTCTCGCCGCCTACCTCACGATCCTGGAGGCCTTCGATGACCGCGGCCCCATGCTGTGGGTAGATGACGCTGTCGCCGACCTTGAACATACGCGAAAACCCCTTCCCTCGAACGGAACACTAAACAGGATAACATTTCCGAGGGCCTACGTACAAACGAAGTCGCAGGTAGATGGCCTGATTGACATGGGCCAGGGTCATGCGTCGCCGTCGAGGCGGGCGCCGTCGGCGAGGCGCAGGAGCCCCTCGCGGAGGAGGCGGGCCCGCCCGGCGCCGACCCCTTCGACCTCCTCCAGGTCCTCCGGGCCGACGGCCAGGATCACCTTGAGCGAGCCGAAGCGCTCGACCACCCGTTCGACCACCGACGGCGGCAGCTGCGGCACCCTGGCCAGCAGGCGGTGGCCGCGCGGGACCTGGGGGGCGTCGAGGGCCTCGGGGTCGCCGGTGAGATCGATCGCCTTGGCCACGGCGGCCAGGTCCGACAGCTCCTCGGGGGTCAGGCGGCGCAGCTCGGCCAGCACCCCCGCCACCTCCCAGCCGGGACGCGGCCGCAGGTGGTCGCGGACGGCCAGCCGCTCCTCGTCCTCCACGCCGGCGCTCAGCTCCTCCATCTGCAGCCGCAGCAGGCGGCCCTCGCTGCCCAGCTCGGCCACGTACTGCTCCAGCTCGCCGGCCACCCGGCAGACCAGCTCGGCCCGGCCGAGCAGGGTCAGGACGTCCCTGAGGGTGGCCTGGCCGTGCAGCTCGCACACGTCCAGGGCGGTCCTGGCCTCGTCGAAGCGGGCCCGGTAGTGCTCCAGGGTGGCGACCGCCTGGTTGGCCCGGGACAGCACCGAGCCGACGTCCTCGAGCACGTGACGCCAGTCCTCGACGTACAGGGTGATGGTGCGCATGGAGTGGGAGACCGAGATCACCGGCACCCCGGCCTGCCTGGCCACCCGCTCGGCGGTGCGGTGGCGGGTGCCGGTCTCGACGGTGGCGATGGCCGGGTCGGGCATCAGGTGGACGTTGGCCCAGAGGATGCGGCCGGCCGTCTCGTCCAGGACCAGGGCGCCGTCCATCTTGGCCAGCTCGGACAGGCGCTGGGCGGTGAACGGCACGTCGATCTGGAAGCCGCCGGTGAACAGCGCCTCCACCTGCGGGGGCGAGCCGAGCACGATCAGGGCACCGGTGTTGGCGCGCAGGATCCGCTCGAGCCCGGGCCGCAGGGCCGTCCCCGGGGCGACCTGCCGCAGCACGTCGAGCAGGCGGTCGTCGAGACTCATCGCACCACCCGGATCGGGGGCGGGGCCGGGGTGGGGGTCGGCGCCAGGACCGACAGGGACTCGACCACGGAGCCGACCGGGTCGAGCTCGATATCGGCGGACCTGGCCGCGGCGGGCAGGCCGGTGGCGGGGACGAGGGCGCGGCGGAAGCCGAGCCGGGCCGCCTCGGCCAGGCGGCGCGGCAGCTGCGGCACCGGGCGGACCTCGCCGCCCAGGCCGACCTCGCCGATGGTGATCAGGTCGGACGGCACCTGCCGGTCGCGGGCCGCCGAGGCCAGGGCCAGGCAGACGGCCAGGTCGGCGGCGGGCTCGCCGATCCTGACCCCGCCGGCGGTGGCGGCGAACACGTCGTTGCCGGCCAGCCCGATCCGGGCCCGGCGGTCGAGCACGGCGACCAGGATGGCCAGCCGGCCGGCGTCCAGCCCCTGGGCGGTGCGCCGGGGCACGGCCACCCCGGTGGGCACGACCAGCGCCTGGACCTCGGTGACGAGGGGCCGGCGGCCCTCCAGGCTGACCGTGCAGGCGACCCCGGGCACCCCGGCCGAGCGGGCGGAGAGGAACAGCCGCGACGGGTCGGCCAGCGGCTCCAGCCCGGCCTCGGTCATCTCGAAGCAGCCGACCTCGTAGGCCGGGCCGAAGCGGTTCTTGGTGCAGCGGACCAGGCGCAGGGCGTGGTGCTGGTCGCCCTCGAAGTTGAGGACCACGTCGACCAGGTGCTCAAGGGTCTTGGGGCCGGCGACGGCGCCCTCCTTGGTGACCTGGCCGACCAGGAAGGTGGCGATCGAGCGCTCCTTGGCCAGCCGCACCAGCTGGGCGGCGACCTCGCGGACCTGGCCGACGCCGCCGGGGGCGCCGGCCAGCTCCGGGTCGGCCACGGTCTGGACCGAGTCGACCACGACCACGGCCGGCTCGACCCGCTCGACCAGGGCGCGGACGGACCCGAGGTCGGTCTCGGCGGCCAGCAGGAGCCCCGGGTGCAGGGCCCCGAGGCGCTCGGCCCGAAGCCGCACCTGCTCGCGCGACTCCTCGGCGCAGACGTAGAGCACCGGGCCGTCGGCGGCCAGGCCGGCCAGGACCCCGAGCAGCAGGGTCGACTTGCCGATGCCGGGCTCGCCGGCCAGCAGCACCACCGACCCGGGCACCAGGCCGCCGCCGAGGACCCGGTCGAGCTCGCCGACGCCGGTGGGCCGGTGGGCGCCCGCCTGGGCGGCGACCTCGGTGATGGGGACGGGGGCGGTCACCGGGCCGGTCGCCCTGGCCGGGCCGGCGCGCTCCAGCACCTCCTCGACCAGGCTGTTCCAGGCGCCGCAGGCCGGGCAGCGGCCGACCCAGCGCGGGCTGGCGGCCCCGCACTCGGTGCAGGCATAGGCGGTCCGGACTGTCTTGGCCATGCTGGATGCGCTCGCCCCCACCATCGGGCCGGGCCACCCGGCCCGGACCGGCGCGCCCGATGCCCGCCGGCAGGACGCCGACAGGCGCCCTCACCAGGCGAAATGCTAGCACGCGCCGACGACAATCGAATGTCGTCCACAATGGGGACATGGACGCGTCACCCGGGCCACGTGAGCTGGTGGCCCTGCTGGCCGAGCCGGACCGGCTCCGGGCCCTGGCCGCGGTCGCGCTCGGCGCCGCGACCCTGCCCGAGGTGGCCGAACGGGCCGAGCTGGAGCCCCGGGCCGCCGCCCGGGCCCTCAGCCGGCTGGTGGCCGGCGGGCTGCTCGACGGCGAGTCCGGCAAGGGGTACCGGGTCCGGACCGAGGTCCTCCGGGCGGCGGCCATCCCGCCGGCCCCGGCGGCCGGCGCCGCCCCGGCCGACGAGCCGGAGGACGCGGTGCTGCGCCGCTTCGTCCACGACGGCCGTCTGCTGGCCATGCCGGCGGCGCGGGGCAAGCGGCTGGTCGTGCTCGACCACCTGGCCGGGCTGTTCGAGCCCGGGCGGCGCTACCCCGAGCCGGTGGTGAACGAGCTGCTCGGCCGCTACCACCCCGACTACGCCATGCTCCGGCGCTACCTGGTCGACGACGGGTTCCTCGCCCGGGAGGACGTGCCGGCGCCCTCCGGGAGGGCCTCGGTCAAGGTCTACTGGCGGACCGGCGGGACGGTCGACCTGGCCGCGCCTACTTCTTCCTGAACCGCTCGCCGGCCTCGGCGAAGGTGGCGGTCAGGGCGTCGCCCAGCGACTCCGCGGCCTTCTTGGTCTGGGCGCCCACCTGGGGGTCGCGGACGGCGTCGCCGAGGGCGCTGAACGCCTGGTCGAGCGCCTCCCGCAGCTTCTCGAGGGCGTCGTCGACCTTGCGGCGGTCGGCCGACGGGGCCGCGCCCTCCTGGCCGGCGCCGCGCTCGGGGCGGGGCCGCTGGTCGTAGTGCTGCTTCACCTGGCGGCCGAGGGCCTTGAAGTCCTCCCCGACCTGGTCCCAGTTGGCCTTGCTCTCAGCCATCTCGTGCTCCTTCCCTCGCTCTGTCCTAGCTTACGCGGGCAGGCGCAGGAGGCCGTCGGCGCCGGTGGCGACCATGCCCTCGGACTCCAGGCCGGCCAGGAGGGTGTCGAACCAGCCGGCGGGCCGGTCGGCCGCGGCCGCGTCGACGGCGTCGGCCAGGGCGGCCCGGTCCATGCCGTCGGGGGCGGCGGCCAGGGCCCGGACCACGGCGCCGCGCCAGCGCCGGTCGGAGGTGGCGAACGGCGCCTGGGCCCGGGGCCGGGGCGGCGGCGCGGCCGGGCCGAGGGCCCGCCAGCGGCAGGTCGCCTCCAGCGGGCAGCCGCCGCAGCGGGGCTTGGGCCGGCAGTGCAGCGCCCCGACGTCCATCAGGGCCGACGACCACGCCCAGGACCGGTCCTCGGGCATGGCCTGGTCGGCCAGGCGCTGGCGGGCGGCCGGGGTGAGCTGGGACGGGTCGGCGCCGGTCAGGGACCGGGCCAGCACCCGGGCGACGTTGGTGTCGACGGGGGCGACCGGCTGCTCCAGGGCGAAGCAGGCGACCGCCCTGGCCGTGTAGGGGCCGACCCCGGGCAGGCGGGCCAGCTCCTCGACCGTGTCCGGCCAGCCGCCGCGCTCCACCACCGCCTGGGCCGTCCGGCGCAGGGCCAGGGCGCGCCGGTTGTAGCCCAGCCCCTGCCAGGCCCGCAGCACCTCGGCCGGCGGGGCGGCGGCCAGGGTGGCCGTGTCCGGGAACCGCTCCAGGAACGCCGGCCAGGCCGCGGCCGCCCGCGCCGCCTGGGTCTGCTGGGCCAGCACCTCGGCCACCAGCACCCGGTAGGGGTCGCGGGTCGCCCGCCAGGGCAGGCCCCGCCCGGCCTCCGCGAACCACGCCAGCACCCGTTCCCGGGTCGCCTCCAGCAACGCCTCTTCGACCATACGCGGCCCATCGTAAGCTGCTCTGACCATGGCGCTCACGCGGACCCGGCTGCGGGTCGAGGGGATCGTGCAGGGGGTCGGCTTCCGGCCGTTCGTGCACGCCCTGGCCGGGCGGCTGGGGCTGGCCGGGCTGGTCGGCAACGACGCCGGCGGGGTGTTCGTCGAGGTCGAGGGGGCGGCCGAGTCGGTCGAGCGGTTCCTGGAGGCGCTGGCCGCCGAGGCGCCGCCGCTGGCCGTGATCGAGCGGGTGACGGCCACCCCGCTGGCCCCCACCGGGATCAGCGGGTTCGCCATCGCGCCCAGCGCGGCCGGCGGGGAGCGCCAGGCGCTGGTGTCGCCCGACACCGCCACCTGCGCCGACTGCCTGCGCGAGCTGGCCGACCCGGCCGACCGGCGCCACCGCTACCCGTTCATCAACTGCACCAACTGCGGGCCCCGGTTCACGATCGTCCGCGACGTGCCCTACGACCGGCCGGCGACCACCATGGCCGGCTTCGCCATGTGCGCCGACTGCGCCCGCGAGTACCACGACCCGGCCGACCGCCGCTTCCATGCCCAGCCGGTGTGCTGCCCGGCCTGCGGGCCGGCGCTGGCCCTGCTGGACCGCGAGGGGCGGGCCGCGGGCGACGACCCGCTCGAGGCGGCCGCGGCCCGGCTCCGGGACGGGGCCGTGGTCGCCGTCAAGGGCCTCGGCGGCTACCACCTGGCCGCCGACGCGGCCAGCGAGCCGGCCGTGGCCGCGCTGCGGGCCCGCAAGCACCGCGAGGACAAGCCGTTCGCGGTGATGGCGGCCGACCTGGACGGGGCCAGGGCGCTCTGCCTGGTCGACCCGGCCGAGGAGGCCATGCTGGCCGGCCCCAGGCGCCCGATCGTCCTGCTGCGGCGGCGCCCGGACCTCCGGGCCGGCGTGGCCGGGCCGGTGGCGCCGGGGAACCGGTCGCTGGGGGTGATGCTCCCCTACACCCCCCTGCACCACCTGCTGCTGGCCGAAGTCGGGCGGCCGATCGTGCTCACCAGCGGCAACGTCTCCGACGAGCCGATCGCCTACCGGGACGACGACGCCATGGAGCGCCTCGGCGGGATCGCCGACTGGTTCCTGGTCCACGACCGGCCGATCCACGTCCGGGCCGACGACTCGGTGGTGCGGTCGTTCCGGGGGCGCGAGCTGCCCCTGCGCCGCTCCCGCGGGTTCGCGCCCCAACCGCTGGGGCTGCCCTGGCCGTTCCCCCGCCACGTCCTGGCCTGCGGGGCCGAGCTCAAGCACACCTTCTGCCTGGCCAAGGGCGACCGCGCCTTCGTCTCCCACCACGTCGGCGACCTGGAGAACTACGAGACCTACCGGTCCTTCACCGAGGGGGTCGAGCACTACCGGCGGCTGTTCGAGGTTGAGCCCGAGGTGGTCGCCCACGACCTGCACCCCGAGTACCTGTCGACCAAGCACGCGCTCGAGCTGGACGGGGTCGAGCTGGAGGGCGTGCAGCACCACCACGCCCACGTGGCCGCCTGCCTGGCCGACAACGGCGAGCCGGGGCCGGTCATCGGGGTCGCCTTCGACGGGCTCGGCTACGGCACCGACGGGACCATCTGGGGCGGGGAGCTGCTGGTCGCCGACCTGGAGGGGTTCCGGCGGGCCGGCCATCTGGAGACGGTGCCGATGCCGGGCGGGACGGCCGCCATCAAGGAGCCGTGGCGGATGGCCGCCGCCTGGCTGGACGCCGCCCTCGGCGGCCAGGTGCCCGAACGGCTGGAGGTGGTCGGGCGCAACCTGGGCCGCTGGGAGCGGGTGGTCGCCCTGGCCAGGTCGGGCACGGCCTCACCGGTGACCTCGAGCGCCGGGCGGCTGTTCGACGCGGTGGCGGCGATCCTGGGCGTCCGCGACGCGGTCAACTACGAGGGCCAGGCGGCGGTCGAGCTGGAGCAGCTCGCCGACCCGGCCGAGCCGGCCGCCTACCCGGCCCGGGTCACCGGGGTGGGGCCGGGGGGCGGGCCTGGCGGGCTGGTCCTGGCCGGGACCGACCTGGTCCGGGCGGTGGTCGAGGACCTGGAGGCCGGGGCGGCGCCGCCGCTGGTCGCCGCCCGCTTCCACAACGGCCTGGCCGCGGCCACCATCGCCGCCTGCCAGGCCGTCAGGGAGACCACCGGCCTGGAGGCGGTGGCCCTCTCCGGCGGCGTCTTCCAGAACCTCCTGCTCCTGGACGGCGTGGTCGCGGGCCTGGAAGGCCAGGGCTTCCGGGTCCTGGTCCACTCCCGGGTCCCCCCCAACGACGGCGGCATCAGCCTCGGCCAGGCCGCGGTCGCCGGCGCCCGTTCGCGGGCCCGGGCGACCTAGCGCGAGCGCCCTGAGCACGCCTGGGAAGGTTCGCCTGACAGCCTGCCCGCAGGCAGAGCCCGTCCGCCCCACCGGCCGGGGGGCCTTCAGGAGCCCCCGAACTACCCGCCCTGGTCGCCGGCGGGGAGGGTGGGGCCGCCGGACTCGGTCTCGTCGGGGTCGACCGAGGTGGAGGCGCGCTCGTCGGAGACGCCGACCGGGCGGTCGGAGGCGCCCTTGGTGCCGGTGTCCTCGCGGCCTGGCTCGGATTCCTGCCTGCCGACGTCCTCGCCGCGGCGGGTCATGCTCACGCCGACCCCGAGCGGGGAGGTGGCCTCGGTGTCGGTCGGGGGGACGCCCTCGCGCTCCTCGTCGGAGATCTCGCGGCCGGGGCCGGGGGGGACGTCGTCGGCGCCGTGGAAGACCTTCTCGGTGTGCTCCTCGTAGCCCTCCTTCATCTCCGTCTGGCGGCCCTCGTACGGCGGCACCAGCCCGCCCGGCTCCTGCTCCCCGGCCGGCTGCACCTGCTCGATCTCTTCGCGCTCGTCCATGCCCGGCCCCTTTCAGCAGATCCGCGGCAGGGGGTCCCCGACCAGCAGGTCGACGATCCGGGTCCCGCCGAACGACGTCTTCAACAGCACCAGGCCGGGCGGGTCGTCCCTGACCCGGCCGATGACGGCGGCGCCCTCGCCGAGAGGGTGGGAGCGCAGGGCGGCCATGGCCGCGTCGACCTGGTCGCCGTCGACGACCGCGACCAGCCGGCCCTCGCAGGCGACGTACAGGGGGTCGATGCCGAGCAGCTCGCACGCCCCGCGGACGTCCGGGCGGACCGGCACCGCCTCCTCGTCGACCACCACCGCGACCCCGGCCGCCCTGGCGACCTCGTTGCAGATGGTGGCCACCCCGCCCCGGGTCGCGTCGCGCAGGCCGCGCACGCCCGGGGCCGCGTCCAGCAGCCGCTCGACCAGGCCGTTGAGCGGGGCCGTGTCCGAGGCGACCTCGGACTCGATGTCGAGCTCGCCCCTGGCCAGCATGATGGTGATGCCGTGCTCCCCGATCGGCCCGGACACGATCACCGCGTCGCCCGGCCGGGCCGTGGCCACGCCCAGCTCGCCCGGCCGCTCGATCACCCCGACCCCGGCGGTGTTGACGTAGCAGCCGTCGGCCTTGCCCCGCTGCACCACCTTGGTGTCGCCGGTGACGACCTGGACCCCGGCCCGCTCGGCGGCGGCGGCCATCGAGCCGACGATCCGCTCCAGATCGGCCACCGGGAAGCCCTCCTCGAGGATGAACCCGGCCGACAGCCACAGCGGCCTGGCCCCGCTCACCGCCAGGTCGTTGACGGTGCCGTTGACGGCCAGGTCGCCGATGTCGCCGCCGGGGAAGAACAGCGGCGAGACCACGTAGGAGTCGGTCGTGAAGGCGAGCCGCCCGCCGTGGGCGGCCAGCACGGCCCCGTCCTCCAGGGGGGCCAGCAGCGGGTTGGAGAACGCCTCCAGGAACACGGCCTCGATCAGCGTCTGCGTCGCCTTGCCGCCCGACCCGTGCGACAGGGTGATGCGGTCCTCCTTGAGCTTGGCCTTGCGGGCCCGCGCCTTCTCGATCCGCTGGAGGACCTGCTCCTCGCGGCTCAGCTCCTGGTAGCGCTGGGACTGCTGGGTCACGTCCGCGTCGCCTCCTTGACGCGCTCGCGGGTGAAGCGACCGAAGTTGTAGTAGGCGGCGCAGGCCCCCTCGGGGGAGACCATGCAGGTGCCGATGGGTGTCTCGGGGGTGCAGGCGGTGCCGAACACCTTGCACTCCCACGGCTTGAGCACGCCCTTGAGGACCTCGCCGCACTGGCAGGCCTTGGGGTCGGCGACCCGCACCCCGGGGACCAGGAACAGCCTCTCGGCGTCGAAGGCGGCATAGCTCTCCCGCACCCGCAGGGCCGAGTGGGAGATGAAGCCGAGCCCGCGCCACTCGAAGTACGGGCGCAGCTCCATGACCTCGTTGATGACCTTGAGGGCCTTGTGGTTGCCGTCCCAGGGCACCACCCGCGAGTACTGGTTCTCGACCTCGATGCGGCCCTCGGCCAGCTGCAGCATCAGCATGTAGATCGACTGCAGCAGGTCGAGCGGCTCGAACCCGGCGCAGACCAGCGGCTTGCCGTAGTCGCCGGCGATGAACTCGTACGGCCGGCAGCCGATCACGGTCGACACGTGCCCCGGCCCGATGAAGCCGTCCAGGCGCAGGTCGGGCGAGTCGAGGATGGCCTTGATGGCCGGGATGATGGTGACGTGGTTGCAGAAGATCGAGAAGTTCTCGATCCCCTCGGCCTTGGCCCGGAGCACGGTCATGGCGCTGGACGGGGCGGTGGTCTCGAACCCGATGGCCATGAACACGATCCGCTTGTCCGGGTTCTGCCTGGCGATCTTGAGGCTGTCCAGGGGCGAGTAGACCATCCGGATGTCGGCGCCCCTGGCGGTGGCGTCGAAGAACGCCCCGTTGCTGCCGGGCACCCGCATCATGTCCCCGAACGAGGTCATGATCACGTCCGGCTGCTCGGCGATGAAGATGGCGTCGTCCACCCGGCCCATGGGGATCACGCAGACCGGGCAGCCGGGCCCGTGGACCAGGGTGATGCTCTCGGGCAGGTAGTCCTCGAGGCCGTGCTTGTAGATCGTGTGGGTGTGGCCCCCGCACACCTCCATGAACTTGTACTGCCGGCCCGGCTCGCACAGGGCGGCGATCTGGGCGGCGAGCGCCTGGGCCTTCTCGGCGTCGCGGAACTCGTCGACGAAGCGCACGGCTGCGGCCTCCTCTCGCTATTCGATCCTGGACTCGGCCAGCGCCGCCAGCTCGTCGGCGTAGGCCTGGCCGATCCCCTCGAGGAAGTCGAGGGCCGCCTTTGCCTCCTCCTCGTCGATCTTGGACAGGGCGAAGCCGACGTGGATCAGCACCCAGTCGCCCGGCTCCAGCTTCTCGTCCTCCAGCAGGCCGATGTTGATCGCCCGCTTGACCCCGCTGACGTCGACCTTTGCCAGGTCGGGACGGTCGTCGAGGAGCTCGACGATCTCACCCGGGATGCCGAGACACATCGTCTTCCTCCAAGTGGATTGCCTCCAGGATCAGCTCGTCCCCGCCGGTGGTCTCGATGTCGAGGCCGCCGCAGGCCGGGCAGATGGCGAGGACGTCGGTGGCCTCGGCCTCGTTGCCGCAGTCACCGCAGCGGGCCCGCACCGGCACGACCACCAGGTCGACGGCGGCGCCGTCGGCCACCGTGCCCTCGGCGACCAGCGCGAACGACTGGTCGAAGGCCGAGGAGACCACCCGGTGCTGCGCTCCGACGCGGACCCGGACCCGGGTCACGCGGCGCCCGGCGGCGCGCCGCTCCACCGCCTCCAGCACTCCCTCGCACAGGCCCAGCTCGTGCACCCGGTTCCTCCTGTCTACATCGACCGGATCTTGAAGTAGCGGGCGAGGTCCGGTACCGACTTGCGCAGGACCGCGACCAGCCCGACCAGCGCCGCGCCGAGCACCACCTTGCGAAGCATGCTCATCCCTCCTTCCCGCTCGTCCCGCTCGTCTCGTGCTCGCCGATGAGCTCGCGGACGACGGCCACGGCCTGGCCGACCGCGCCCGCGACCGGCGGGCTGAGGCCCATCCGCTCCGACACCTCGGCCGGCTCGCAGCCGACCACCAGCAGCTTGGGGATGTCCCCGCCGAGGGCCTTCAGCAGGGCGAACACCGCGTCCGGCTCCATCCCGTGGGCGTCGACCAGCACCCCCGACCCGTCCTGGACGGCCGGGTCGGGGGTGCCGTCGAGGTCGGGCTCGATCACGTACACCGTGCCCGGGGCCTCCCCGCGGGGGGCGGCGTCGACCAGGATCGCCGCCTCGTAGCCCTCCAGCAGCTCATACGCCAGGTGGACGCCGCGGATGCCGAAGTCGCCCACCCGGACCCAGCCGGGCAGCTGCTCGCCGGCCAGCCGCCTGGCCACCTCGACCCCGAACCCGTCGTCGCCCAGGAACACGTTCCCGACCCCGGCGACCAGCACTCGGGGGGGGTCTGGGGGCCTCAAGCCTAGGCTCCCAGTGGGAAGGCTCATTGCGGCTCGACCTCGTCGGGCGAGAAATACAGGTAGCGGCCGTGCCAACGCTGCAGGTCGGCCGCCGGGTCCTCGTCGAGGGTGACGGCCAGGTGCCGGTTGCCGTCGACGTCCAGGAACACCGCCTCGACCGTGGCCAGGCGGCCGGCCAGGAACATGTCCTGGGCGTCGGCCCGGCGCTGGCCCGGCCGCAGCCGCACCCGGCTCCCCTTGGCCACCGTGACCCCGGCCACCACCACCCCGTCGGTCTCCGGCGACACCGTCCGGTCGGCCCCGGGGTCCCACCACGGCACCAGCTCGGGGGCCTGGGGGCCGGCCTCGGCCCCCTCGACCCCCTTGAGGTAGCGGACGGCGCCGTGGAGGCGCTCGAGGAGTTCGGGGGGCATGTTGTCGACCCGGTCGATGATCGCCGCCGCCCGCTCGTCGGTCGCCCGGGCCTCGCGCTTCTCGTCCTCGGTGAGGGCCATGGTCCGCAGGGTGAGGATCTCGTCGATCTCGGTGGCGTCGAACAGGTCGCCCGGGCTCTCGGGGGCGATGGTCGGGTGGTCGTAGAGGATGATCGGCGAGGACAGCATGGCGTCCCGCCGGCCCTCCTCGCCGATCAGCACCGGCCAGGTGTTGACGTTCTGGCAGGCCTCGGCGGCCGGCTTGGCCCACGCGGGCGGGTCGAGCAGGGAGAGAAACACCCCCTGGTCGACCCCGAGGAGGCTGTGGGCGGCGACCAGCGAGTGCCGCAGGGCGACGCTCCGGTCGGCCCCGGCGCGGTGCCAGGCGCTGGCGTTCTCGACCACCAGCCGCAGGCGGACCAGGCCGTACGGTCCCTCCAGGCGCTCGGCCGACAGCCGGACCGTCCCCAGGACCGGCCAGCGGCGCCGGACCGTCCGCCCGGCCAGCTTGCCGGCCGCGGTGTGGACGGGCTCGACCCGGCGGCCGCCGGGCCGCTCGAACGGCGTCACCAGCTCGCCCTCGAGCAGCCGGGCCAGCGGGGCCTCGACCGTCACCTCCTGCTCGGCCGCCTCGTCCCAGGGGACCAGCTCGGCGCCGTCGACCGGCAGGGCCGGGACCTCGTTGAAGGTGCCGGCCTCGAGGTCGACCACCTCGACGGTCTTGGCCTGCACGTGGAGGAAGCGGACCAGGACCCGGACGGTGGTCGACTCCTCCGGCTCGAGCAGGCACTCGGTCTGGCTCGACCATGGCTCCTCGGGGCCGTGCTCGCTCCAGCGGCGGGGCAGCAGGACGCCGAACTGCCAGCGGGCCTGGTTCTTGGCCGCCGAGGCCCGGTAGGGGTACAGCAGGTAGCCCTCGTACAGGACGGCGTCGGCCACCTTGCGGGCCAGCTCGAAGGCAGGAAACGGGGCCGCGGCCGTCACGGCCTGGCCTCCCCGGCCTCCTTGAACAGCGCCTCAAGGGCGTCGTCCCAGGTCGGCAGGGCCCGGACGGCCTTGAAGCGCTGCAGCGAGTCGAGCGTGTCGCGCCGCATCCGGATCCAGCCAGCCCCGGGGAAGAAGCGGTCCATGATCTCGCGCCACACCGCCACCGGCAGCCGGTAGGTGGTCTCCTTGTGCCAGGGCACCTGCCCGACCGAGAAGCCGCTCAGCCCCTTGGTGAACACCGTCCCGCTGAACAGCAGCAGCAGCGGCACCTCACCGTCGCCGAGGGCGTGCAGGTACTTGGAGGCGGCCACCTCGAAGTCGTAGGTGCAGGGCACCGGCAGGTCGCACTCGATGCTGCCGGTGAAGCTCGGCACCATCAGCGACACGGTGGCGAACTGCATCGGCTTGAGGGTGTCGCCCCAGCGGGGCGGCTCGCCGAACAGCTCCAGCAGCCCGTCGGCCTCCTCCGGCGAGTAGCGGCGGCGCTGGGGCTCGATGCGGATCTGGCAGCGCAGGGCGATCGCGTGGACCTGCTCGCCGGTCGTCTCCGAGATCCGCAGCTTGAGCTGGAGGGTGGGGACGGCCGCGTAGCGGTCGGGCTGGGCGTCGACGCAGTCGAACACGAGGTCGGTCACGGTTCCCCGGTCTCCTTTCCGACCGGGCGGCTCCGCTCCCGGACCGCGTCGAAGAAGCCGTCGATCGCCTCCCACGCCTCCTGGCCGCCGTCAAAGCCCTTCCAGTGCATCCGGACCAGGCCGACCAGCTCGTAGCAGGCGTCGATCGGGACCAGGAAGCACTCGAACCCCTCGCCGGCCCGCTGGACCAGCAGCGCCTCGACGTCGGGGGCGAGGTCGGTCATGACGGGGTTGGCGGCGACCACGTCGGCCCAGGCCTCCAGGGGGAGCAGCGACTCGGTGGCCCCGGCCGGGCTCGGGTAGAAGCCGGCCACCCGCCCCAGGTCGGAGTTGAGGAAGAAGAAGGCGACCCGCACCGGGATCTGGAGGGCGTCCCAGCTCGCGTCGTCGAGCCGGAACCCTGGGTCGTGCAGGTAGCGGTCGGGCACCGCCCGGTAGCGCCCGCCGGCCGCCCCCTGGTGGGTGAACAGCAGGTAGCAGGCCCGGCAGGTGCACAGGATCTGGCGGCTGTCCAGGTTGACCACGTGCGAGTGGCCGTCGCCGATCGGCTCGGCGCACATCTCGCACGCCTCCCCCGGCGCCGCCCGCGGTTTCTCCCGGGCCGCCCCCGGCACCGGCGGGCCGGCCGGCTGGGGCCCCACGAACCGCCGCAGCCCCGAGCTCATACGCCGGCACCCGCCCCCGTCTCGACGGCCGGGCACGGCTCCTGCCACTCGGGGCGCATCGTCCGGATCTGGAGCAGCTGCGGCTCCCGCTCCCGGGTCAGGTTCTCGACCTCGACGGCGGTCACCTCGGGGGCGGCCTCCTCGATGGCCCGTTCGATGGCCAGCTTGACCGTCATGGTCGACGACGGGCAGCCGTCGCAGCTGCCCTCCAGGCGCAGGCGGACCACCCCCTCGGGGCCGACCCCGAGCAGCTCGACCCCGCCGGCGTGGGAGCCGAGGTAGGGGCGGACCTGGTCGAGCGCCTCGACCACCCGGGTCTCGGTGTCCTTGGGATGGAGGCCGTGGAGGACGAGCAGGCTGGCGACCAGCTCATCCTCCACGAGCCGTTCGAGGACTTCGGGGCCGGCCAGCTCGACCGTCCGCTCCAGCGCCGCCCCGTACAGCTCGACGACCAGGCGCACGACCTCCTCGGCGGTCTCCGCGGTGGCGGGGTCGCCGGCGGCGCGGATCCGGCCGATCAGCTCCTCGATCCGCGCCCCGACCGTGCTGAGGTCGCGCGTCTCGTCCATGGCGGCGGTTCTATCCCTGGTTGAGCATGGTCGGCGAGTGCAGCTTCTTCACCACGTTGCCGTTGCCCAGGTACATGTGGACCCCGCAGGGCAGGCACGGATCAAAGCTGCGGACCGCCCGCATGATGTCGATGCCCTTGAACCTCTCGGGTGGGTTCTCCTCGAAGATGGGGGTGTTCTGGACGGCGTCCTCGTACGGGCCCGGGGTGCCGTAGACGTCGCGCACGCTGCCGTTCCACGGCGTCGGCGGGTAGGGGTGGTAGTTGGCGATCTTGCCGTTGCGGATGACCATGTGGTGCGAGAGCACGCCCCGCACGGCCTCGGTGAACCCGACGCTCACGGCCTCGTCGGGCACCTTGAAGGTCTCCCAGGTCTTGGTGTGGCCGGCCCGGATCTCGGCCAGCGCCTTCTCGGTGAAGTGCAGGGCCGCGGCGGCCGAGTACGCCTGGAAGTAGGTGCGGGCCCGGTTGCGCTCGATCGCGTTCGACCACTGCGGGATCTTCCACTCGAAGGACTTCTCGGGCCTGGTGGCCGTCCGGGGCAGGTTGATGACCACGCTGTTGCCGGTGGCCTTGATGTAGCCGATGTCGACCAGGCCGGACAGGGCCGTCGACCACAGCCGGGCGATCGGCCCGCCGCCGGTGTCCAGGGCCAGGTGGTCGGTGCCGTCG
>DASUPQ010000275.1 GCA_036280995.1 Actinomycetota bacterium
GCCGCCCTGGTCGCCGCCGACGCCGCCATCAGCCTGCCCGACGGGCTCGAGGCCGCCGCCCGCTCGATCGACGAGGGCCGGGCCCGCGACACCCTCGACGCCTGGGTCGAGAGCTCGCGCCGCGCCGCCGCCGACGCCTAGTCCCGGTCAGTCCGGCTGGCCGGCCTCGAAGCCGACCGAGAACATGCGGTCGAGGTCGTGGCGGGAGTAGGTGCGGAAGGCGATCAGGGTGCGGGTCGAGGCGACGCCGTGGACCTTGCGGATGTGCTCGGTCACGGTGGCGGCCAGGTCGTCGTGGCCGCCGACCCGGACCACCGCGACCAGGTCCCAGTCGCCGGCCACCGAGTAGACCTCGCTGACCCCGTCGAGGTCGGCAAGGGCCTGGGCGGTCTCGGGGGTCTGGTCGACCTCGCAGGTGACGAGCACGATGGCGGTGACCAACTCCGAACCCTCCCACCTCGGCGAACAGAGCGGGACCGTAACAGCCCGACCACGGCCGGCGCAATCGGCCGTCAGGTGCGGGGCCGCAGCCACAGCGAGGCCGTGGTGGGCTGCATCGTCTGGTCGGCGACGGCCAGCAGCTCGGCCGAGAGGGTGTCCAGGTCGACCTGCCCGCGCAGCCGGGTGCTGAAGGCGGCGATGATGCGGGCGGCGTCATAGCGGTGGCGGTCGAAGCGGCGGTCGACCACGGCCTGGATGCGGCGGCGGGCCGGCTGGAACATCGCCGCCACGGCCAGGGTGGCCGCGGCCACGCCCAGGCTGGAGCCCTGGGGCAGCAGCCGCCCCAGCAGCAGCACCACCGTCGCGTAGCCCAGGCCGAGCAGGACGGTCAGGACCGTCCAGGCCAGGGTGCGGCTGAGGATCCGGTCCAGGTCGTACAGCCGGTAGCGCAGGATCGACGCTCCGGTCGCGATCGGCAGGCCGACCAGGTAGAGCACGCTCGCCCACTCCCACAGCGGCTGGGCCGCGCTCCCGATCATCGCCCAGGTGACCAGGATGACCGCGATCGCCAGGCCGGCTCCGGCGGCGGCCAGGGCCACCCAGCGAAGCTGCAGCCGCTCGATCCCGCGGGCGCGCCGGAAGCGCACCACCAGCGACCCGGCCGCGACGAGCAGGCCGAGGAGGGAGATGACCGAGGCCAGCCAGGCCACCGTCGCCAGCGGCCCGTCCTGGACGACGAGCGGGCGGGGCACCGCCGCGTACGGCGGGTCCAGCGGCTGGGTGCTGGTCAGCACCCCCACGACCGCCGCGGCCACGACCAGCCTGGCCCACCAGCGCCAGCGGGGCGAGGGCAACGACCCGGTGGGCGTCAGCAGCAGCACGAACCCGAGCACGGTCGTCAGCAGCACCCAGCTCTCGTCCACGTAGATGGCCGCCCAGCGGGCGCCGGGCAGGGACCCGGGTCGCGCCAGCAGCCCGTAGGCGGCGTAGGCGTCGGCGATCCCGAGCCCGATCACCGACAGCTCGAGCCCCAGCAGCAGCCACCCGACCGGATGCCGGGGGCGGCGGCTGACCACCACCGCCCCCACCGTGCCCGCGCTGACCATGGCCAGCACGTACGGCCAGGCGTCGCTCCCGAGCGACACCAGATCGGGCCGCCCGGCCCGCCGCAGCATCCCGTCCATCCAGGCCACGAGCAGCAGCCCGGCCAGCATCAGCGCCCAGAGGGTCCAGGCGAGCACCGCCCAGGACCGGGGTACCTGGCTTGTTCCGGGGTCGCCGGCGGGGGCGGGTCGGTTCCGCCGGCGGGTCGGTCTCATGCTCGGCACGCGCAGCCCTCCGCCTCCCGCGGTCCTGCCGCGGCGTTGGTGCGGCCACTGTTGCCGCCGGCCGTGACGGGTTCGTTACGGGGCGTCAGTCACCGACCCGCTCCAGGGCGATGGCCATGCCCTGGCCGCCGGAGATGCAGAGGGTGGCGAGGCCGCGGCGAACGCCCCGGTCCTGGAGCTGGTGGACGACGGTGCCGGCGATGCGGGCCCCGGTCATGCCGATCGGATGGCCGAGGGCGATGGCGCCGCCGTTGACGTTGGTCCGCTCCCAGTCGAACTTCAGCTCGCGGTCGCAGGCCAGCACCTGGGCGGCGAACGCCTCGTTGACCTCGACCACGTCGATCTCGGGGAGGGTCCAGCCGAGCTTGGCCAGCAGCTTCCGGGTGGCCGGGACCAGGCCCCAGCCCATGATGTGGGGGTCGACCCCGGCGCTGGCCCAGCCGGCGATCCTGGCCAGGGGGCGGATGCCCCGGGACCTGGCCGTCTCCTCGGCCATCACGACCAGGGCGGCGGCGCCGTCGCAGATCCCCGAGGAGTTGCCGGCGGTGACCGTGCCCGGGTCGCGGAACACCGGCTCCAGCCTGGCCAGGCCCTCCAGGGTGGTGTCCGGCCGCGGGTGCTCGTCGCGCTCGACGGTGATCGTGCGCCGCCGGGCGTCGAAGGTGTCGACCGGGACGACCTCCTCGGCGAAGCGGCCGGCCTCCCAGGCCTCGGACGCGCGGCGCTGCGACTGGAGGGCGAAGGCGTCCTGCTCCTCGCGGCTCACGGCGTGGCGCTCGGCCAGGTTCTCGGCCGTCTCGCCCATGACCTCGCCGGCCAGCGGGTCCAGGAAGCCGTCGGACCGCATCCCGTCCTCGATCACCGCCGGCCCCATCCGGTAGCCGCCGCGCATGCCCCGCAGCAGGTACGGGGTGCGGGTCATGTTCTCCATCCCGACGACCAGGGCGACGTCGATCTCGCCGAGCATGATGGAGCCGGCGGCGAGGGTGAGCGCCTTGGCGCTCGACCCGCAGGCCTTGTTGACGGTGTACGCGGGGACCGTCTCGGGCACGCCGGCCCGGACCGACACCTGCCGCGCCGGGTTGGGGCCGTTGCCGGCCTGGCGGCCGTGGCCGGCCACGGTCTCGTCGACCTCCCCCGGGTCGAGCCCGGCCGCGTCGAGGGCGGCCCGGGCCGCCGCGACGCCGAGGTCGACCGCTGGCACGTCGGCGAAGGCCCCGCCGAACCGCCCCATCGGGGTCCGCCTGGCGCCCACGACGACGACCGGACGCTGCTCCATGACTCCTCCCACGCCCACGCCGAGACCGGCTGCCAGTGTAGGTCCGGGCGGGCGCCG
>DASUPQ010000276.1 GCA_036280995.1 Actinomycetota bacterium
GTTCATCGCGCAGTTCATCGACCACGACATCACCTTGGACACCACCCCGCTCGACCTCCAGCAAGCGGACGCCGATGCAACCGTCAACTTCCGCACGCCGCGCTATGACCTCGATGTGCTTTACGGGCGTGGGCCGGCGGATGACCGTCAGTTCTATGATCCGACCGATCTAGCCAAGTTGCTGCTGGCGCCGAACGTCAACGGTGTTTTGGACATGCCGCGTGACGAATTGGGCAAGGCGATCATGCCGGACCGGCGCAACGACGAGAACCTGATCATTCTTCAGATGCACAAGGCCGTCGCTCAGTTCCACAACCGGATTGTCGACTACGCCCGGGCCCAGGGCATCCGGCAAGAATGGCTGTTCGAGACCGCGCGCCGGCTGACCCGCTGGCACTACCAGTGGGCGGTCATCCACGATTTCCTCCCACGGTTCGTTGGCGACGAGCTCGTCGGGACGAACGGCACGGTGTACAAGGAGGTCACCGGCAAGCCACCGGTGATCAACCTGAACTACTACAAGCCCACCAACCGGGAAGGCCGGCCGTTCATGCCGGTCGAGTTCGCGGTGGCGGCCTACCGGTTCGGCCACAGCCTCATTCGGCCCTTCTACGTCATCAACGACACCGGCGTCGTCGACATCTTTGGCCCGGACGGGGGCCGCAACCTCAACGGTGGCCGCCCGATCCCTGCCGACCTGGTCATGGAGTGGAAGAACATCCTTCCTGTCGACCCGGCCTTCACGGCTCGCCCGCCGCGCAAGATCGACACCAAGCTGTCGATTCCGCTCAAGGACCTGCCTGGGTCGGCCGTCCCGCCTCCTGACCCGACGAGGCACCTGGCGGTCCGCAATAATCTGCGAGGAAAGCACGTCGGTCTGCCGTCGGGGCAGCAGGTCGCGAGGGCGATGCGGGTCAATGTGCTGTCCAACGCGACGCTCGGAATGAGCCCCGATCCGGGATGGGGCGGCGAGGCGCCGCTGTGGTTCTACATCCTCAAGGAGGCCGAGCTGCCGCCGTACAACGGGGAGCGGCTCGGGCCAGTGGGTGGCCGGATCATGGCCGAGACCCTGGTCGGGCTTCTGCAGCGGGACCCGAACTCCTACCTGTATCTGAACGCGGCCTGGAAGCCCACCCCACCGATCGCGCCAACGACCGGCCAGTTCGGCTTCGTCGACCTACTGCGATACGCCGGTGCTGCCTGACCGTCGGAGCCCACCCCGCAAGCCGTCCACCAAGTAGCTAGCCCGGTCATTCACGAGCGATCTTGTCGTGTTCTCCTGGGTGGCTTCGAGCAGCGTTGCAGGGCGGCACACCCGGGACTCGCGGCTGAATGATTCGGCCTTGTTGGGCGTTTGTTGTTGCTGCCCAACCGAGGCTCGGCTCAGCTCCTCACCGGCCTTGACGGGTCGCTGACTCAGCCTTGCCGTCTGGGTAGGCTAGGTGCAGCCCAACGGTGTTCTTCCGCATCGGACCGACAGCTGTCCTCATCGAGCAGTACGGCTCATGGCCCAGGAGGCGCGATGGCCAAGCCCTGGCGATGCAGACTCCGACTCCACCGCTGGCAGCGCCTCCGCGGACCTGACGGCAGCCGGTACCGCGAATGCCGCGACTGCGGAACCCAACAGGACCTGAGCGGTACAGGAGGTCCGCCGCCCCCTGGGATTGCCTAGGCCGAGGGGAGCGCTGCCGCACGAGTCGCTCGGTGCTGCCGTTCTTGGTGACCTGGGCCGGTGCACAGCGAGTGGCCCACCGCAGGGTCGCCGCCCTCCAGCTCTTGGCCGCATCCGCACCTATTAGCTTGTGTTCAACTTAGGGTCTAGATAGACTACGAGCATGGAACAGCAGCGGACCCCGCGCATGACCATCCCGACCCAGCTCGTCCTCCGGGCCCTGCTCGCCGACCCCACCCAGGAGCTCTACGGGGTTGAGATCGGCCAGGAGGCAGGACTGCCCAGTGGGACCATCCATCCCATCCTGGCCCGGCTGGAGACCGTGGGCTGGCTGACCTCCCGCTGGGAGGACATCGACCCCCGAACCGAGGGCCGCCCGGCCCGCCGCTACTACCAGCTCACCCCCGACGGACTGGAACGGGCCCGG
>DASUPQ010000277.1 GCA_036280995.1 Actinomycetota bacterium
TCGGCGCGCGCCAGCACGGCTTCGGCCGCCGCCGGGGCTTCGCTCGGCACGGGATGCCGGCGTGGCCGCCCGGTGGGGGCGGTCGGCCAGTGCAGCTCGACCGTGGGCGCGTAGACGTTCTGGGTCTTCAGGACGCCCACCGCCCAGGCGAGGCCGCGCGCGCTCAGGCCCTGGCGGAAGGCCGCCCCCATACCGTACCCAGCGTCGGCCAAGGCACGACCGAAGCGCACGCCGGCGGCGGCGACCCGGTCGATCTCCGCCAGGGCGATCTCGGTCTTGGCCAGGGCGCGGCGGTGTTCTTCCGGCACGCCCGCGTCGGCGCAGCGATCCGGGTCGCTGGCCCACTCGTCCGGCAGGAACAACCTGAGCCCGAGCGGCACCGGCACCTCGTCCTGGGCCAGGGTGAGCGAGACCAGGACTTGGCAGTTCGCCTGTTTGCCCAGGGCCCCGCAGTACTGGCGGGCGACGCCGACCGAGCGCTTGCCCTTCTTGGGCAAGGCGGTGTCGTCGATCACCAGCACGGCGCTCGGGCCGCCGACAAGGGCGTCCGCCTTCCCGGCCAGGACCGCTCGCAAGGGCGCATCATCCCAGGCCGGGCTGGCGATGAAGTGCTGCAGCTGGTCATGCCCGCCCAGCCCAAGGCGGGCCGCGAGCGGCTGCAGGCTTTTGCGGCCGTCCGGACCGAGCAGGCCGTGCAGGTACAAGGGCGCCCAGCGCCGCCGCGTCTTGCGGCCGATCACCTCCAAGAACGGCGCCAGCCAAGTGTCCAGGGCCGCCTCGATCTCGGATGATCCGGGTTCCACCACGCCACACCTCTTGGGCCGTTGCGACCCGCGAGGAGATGGTGCCGCTCATCACCCCTTAAAATGCCCAGGTAGTGCTAGAGCCTGTTAGCGCCTGAACGCGAGGCCGAGGTGGGCGTTCTTCTGGCTTTGAGGAGGACGCGATGGGTCTGACGGACGAGCAGTGGGAGGTGCTGGCGCCGCTGATCGAGGCTTGTCGGCCGGCGGCCAAGGTTCCGCCCCGGCACCTGCGGCGGACGATCAGCGCGATCATCTGGCGCCACGACAACGGGGCGAAATGGCGCTCCCTGCCCGAAGCGCTGGGACCCTGGTGGATGGCAGCCCAGACCTTCATCCGCTGGTCGCGGCTGGGCGTGTGGGAGCGCCTGCTGTCGCTGGTTCAGGAGAGGGGCATCTCGCTGGGGATGACCTTTCTCGACGGCACCTCGATCCGAGCCCACCAGAAGGCGGCAGGGGCTGCCAAAAAGAGGAGACCGCGGCAGGACGGGACGCGCGTGAGGCGCTTGGGCGCTCACGTGGTGGCTATGGCACCAAGGCCTGCGTGATCGCCGACGGCAAAGGACGCGCCATCGCCTTCCGCCTCGCGCCGGGCCAGGCGCATGAACTGCCGCACGCCGTGCCGCTGCTCGACAGCCTGCCCCGTGTGCCCAAGTGGGTCGTGGGCGACCGCGGCTACGCCAGCCACGCCTTTCGGCAGCATATCTGGGACCTGGGCGCGCGGCCCGCGATCCCGCCCAAGCGCAACGAAGCGCCGGTGGCCTGCCCCGACTACATCTACAGCAACAGGAACCTCGTCGAGCGCCTCTGGGCCCGGCTCAAGGAGTGGCGCGCCGTCGCCACCCGCTACGAGAAGACCGCCTGCTCCTTCATGGGCGTGCTCTGCATGGCCGCCGCCATGGACTGGCTCAAGAGCTAACAGAGCCTAGCTCCCCTCCTGAACGGCCAGCACAGCCGCCCCGCCTCATCGCGCGCCCCGCCCCAGACCGAGCCCGGCGCGAGCTTCTCAAACGGCCTCTTAGCTTGGCTTTGCACGTTTTGTAACGGGTGTAGGCGTCAAGCCCCGATCCAGAAGAAGCTTTCGGTGGCGACGAAGTCGAGGGCTTCGTTGAGCGGCATGATGACGGGCCCGAAGTCGCCGGGGGTGGCCCAGGCCTCGTGGCGCCACCACAAGACCTGCACGTCATCACTCTTGCCGGTAGGCCGCAGGCGCGCGACCTGGCCGCCAGTGCGTCGGCTGTACAGTGTATAGCCCTTGTTCGCTCGTACCACCTCGACACCACCGCGCGGCCAGGGGTGAGCTTCGATCCGCTCGCGCATGGCATCAGCGCCGGCCATCGTGCCTACCTGCCCCGGCATGGGTTGCCCCATTCGGGCAGCCTCCAAAGCGGAGGCCGACGCCATGCCGGCGCCTGTGCCCGAGGTGCTGGCCGCCTGGATGCGGCCGTTCCGAGGCTACTTCACCACCGCGGTCTGGCGCCACGCCCTGGTGCTGGTGGCAGGCGCCCTGCTCGCGCCGGGGCGGCGGACGGTCACGGCGGCGCTGCGCGTCATGGGCCTTGAGCAGGCCCCAGGCTTTGCCGTCCACCACCGCGTGCTCAGCCACGCACGGTGGTCTTCCCGTGCCGTCGGCCATCGGCTCTTGCTCCTGCTGGTCGCGGCCTTCGTACCAACGGGGCCGGTGGTAGTGGGCATCGACGACACGATCGAACGGCGCTGGGGGGCCAAGATCAAGGCGCGCGGCATCTACCGCGATCCCGTGCGGTCCAGCCGTGGCCACTTCGTCAAAGCCAGTGGCCTGCGCTGGCTTTGCGTCATGCTGTTGGCTCCCGTTCCCTGGGCCGATTGCGTCTGGGCCCTGCCATTCCTGACCGTGCTGGCGCCCTCCGAGCGGTATGCCACCGGGCGCGGGAAGCGGCACAAAAAGCTCACCGACTGGGCCCGGCAGGCGCTGCTGCTGACCGCGCGCTGGCTTCCCGGGCGGCGGCTGATCGTCGTGGCCGACAGCAGCTTCGCGGCCATCGGACTGCTCCGCGACCTCCGCCAGCACCTCTGCATGATCTCACGGCTGCGCCTCGATGCCGGGCTGTATGCACCACCACCGCCACGCCGGCCGGGTATGCGCGGCCGCCCCCGAGTCAAGGGCGCCCGACTGCCGAGTCTAGCGGAGCGGCTGGCCGACCCGGCCACACGCTGGCGCCGGACCAGGGTCGACCACTGGTATGGTCGGAGCGAGCGCCGGCTCGACATCGCCTCCGGCACCGCGCTCTGGCATCACCCCGGCATGCGGGTGCCGATCCGCTGGGTGCTCGTGCGTGATCCAGAGGGCGAGAAGGAGCCGCAGGCTTTCCTCAGCACCGACCTGGAGGCCGACCCATCGAACATCCTGCGCTGGTTCGTCCGCCGCTGGCGCACCGAGACCACTTTCGAGGAAGCCAGACGACACCTCGGTGTCGAAACCCAGCGGCAGTGGTCGGACCTGGCCATCCTGCGCACCACGCCGGCGCTGCTCGGCCTGTTCTCGTTGGTGACCCTCTGGGCGACACGGCTCGCAGCGGAACGCAGCATCTTACCTGACTGCGTCTGCTGGTACCCGAAACACTATGCCACTTTCAGCGACGCCCTCGCCCTGGTCCGGAGCGAACTGTGGACATCGACGGCTTTCGGACCCTCGCCGAGCGGCCGAGAGATGCAGAAAATCCCAGCCGATCTGCTCGACCGCCTCATGCGCGTCGCCTGCAGACCACCCTGACGTGCAAAGCCAAGCTAAGAGCCCATTCCGAAAAGATTTGAGCGGTATCAGAGGGTTGCTCATACCTCAGGTTGGCAGACCGTGAGGAGCGAGCGATGCCTTGGACCGCTTCCGCCCGGCACCAGTATGCGCGGACGGCGACACGCTACACAACCGACCTGACCGACACCGAGTTCGCCTTGATCGCGCCCCATCTACCGGCACCGAGCCGGCTCGGGCGGCCACGGAAGGTGGATTTGCGCGAGGTCCTGAACGCCATCCTCTATCTGCTGCGCACCAGCTGCCCCTGGGACCTCCTGCCCAAGGAGTTGCCGGCCAAGAGCACGGTGTTCGGCTATTTCCGGCGCTGGTGGGAGGATGGAACCTGGCAGATACTGCACGCCAAGCTGGTCGTGGCGGCGCGCGAGCGGGCCGGCAGGGAGGCCTCGCCGACCGCTGGCATCGTCGACAGCCAGAGCGTGCGGACCACCGAAGCCGGCGGGCCCAGAGGCTATGACGCCGGCAAGAAGATCAACGGCCGCAAGCGCCACATTCTGGTCGACACCCTGGGCCTGCTGCTGGTGGTCGTCATCCACACCGCCAACATCCAGGATCGCGATGGGCTGGCGTTGGTCTGCCGCCGGCTGCGCCGGCGCTTCCCCTGGCTCCGCCTGATCTTCGCCGATGGCGGCTATCAAGGAGAGACCGCTGCCTGTGCCGCAGCACAGGAGCGTCTGCGGCTCCAGATCGTCAAGCGCGAGCCCGGCACCCGCGGCTTTGCCGTCCTGCCCAAGCGCTGGCTGGTCGAGAGGACCTTCGCTTGGCTCGGCCGCAACCGAAGGTTGGCCAAGGATTTCGAGGCAACCCTCGCCTCGGCCGCAACCATGGTCCACCTCGCCTCGATCCAGCTCCTCGCTCGACGCCTTGCAAGAGCTTGAGATCGGACGGTGCTTTCACGGATGGGCACTGAGACCGGGATAGGGGTAACTCGGCCACTTTGGGCTGAATACTCTGCGAGCGGCTTGCGTCCCAGCCATTTCCAAAGTCCTCAGTTGCGCTGCGCCCGAGGGACCTCAG
>DASUPQ010000278.1 GCA_036280995.1 Actinomycetota bacterium
CGAGACACGGGCTTCGGCGATACTCTCAGTACGCTATTAGCCGCTGGGCAGGACGAGCATCTACTCAAGTTAGTCGAATTACTCGTTGGCGCTGACTTGACCGGCGATCCAAGCGGCGTCCTCGAATTGCTCTGTGCAGAAGTTGACTTCATAGAGTACGACAGTGTGTCGGGTACCGACACAGCCGCCTATCTCCGCGCCTTGAGTCCCGAACTTCGTCGCCAAGTCGAACAAAGGGCAATCGCGCCGAACTCACCGCTTGCGAACTGGTACATTCAACTGCAAGGCAATGTCAGTATCGCGATGTCACAGCAAATGCTCAGCGTCGTCGCTCGTATTCGGCACAGCCATTCGAGTGTGAATGCGGGTACTGACGTGCACGAGTTGGCTGGTGCTCTATGGTACGTCCCCGTTTCTTGTTACGTTTGACGTGGTCGGGCGCCCCTCCACATTCGCCACCGCAGGGGAGAAGCTGTGGAAGGCGGCAGTCCGCCGAGCTGTCGCTGATACGGGCTGTGTCCCGTCCAGTGGCCGCTTCGCCGTGAACCTCGAGTTCAGGCTCGGAGAAGCGCGAAACGCGAACGAAGTCTGGGACCTCGACAACCTCATCAAGCCGACGCTGGATGCGATGGAGGGTGTCTTCGGCCTGCGTCCATGGGCGGGCACCCCTCAGCCGGCCGATGACCGGGTCGATGAGCTCACTGCGGTGAAGCGCCAGCCGTGTCAAGGAGAGGTGCCGGGCGCACGCATCACGGTATCGCTGCGCGAGGAGGCTGAGCATGCAACCTGACGCAGCTGAGGTGCCCGCTCGTGCCGCGCCGCGGGCGGAGGTTGAGGCGCGCTTCGGCGGCCCGGCTCCGCGTCAGGCAAGCCTGAGGCTTTACCTCTTTCTGGGGAAGGCCCGGCGACGGCGGAGACACGAACCGGGCGCCCTGCGAGCCGCCGTAGCCGCCCCCTGACGCGGTTCAAACGGCGGTCACGACTCGATACCGAGTCTGGTCTGCGCGCTTGCTGGCCTGGTGCGCCGAGCACCACCTCGACCCGCTGGCCGTTCAGCGCCCGCATCTGGAATGGAACTGTCGGATCCGAGCGTGTGCTTTCACCGGCGGGTCGGCGTATGCATCGGCGACCGGTCAGCTGTCGTCGGCACCGACCTCGACGACGCCGGACTCGTAGGAGAGGACAACCGCCTGGACCCGGTCGCGCAGGCCCAGCTTCTGCAGGATCCGGGCGACGTGGGTTTTGACGGTGGCGTCGCTGATCACCAGTCGGTCGGCGATCTCGTGGTTGGCCAGGCCGATCGCGATGAGGGTCAGAACCTCGGTCTCCCGGGCGGTCAGCGCGGACAGCAGCTCGTCCCGCCGCTGCCGGCTGGGGCGGCGGGCGAACTCCCGGATCATCCGCAGCGTGATCTGTGGTGAGAGCAGGGCGCCTCCGGAGACGACGGCCCTGACCGCCTCCACGAGCTGGCGGGCGGGCACGTCTTTGAGCAGGAACCCAACCGCACCGGCCTGCAGGGCGGCGAACACGTACTGGTCGAGGTCGTAGGTGGTCAAGATCACCACCTTGGTCTCCGGGAGCAGATCGCTGATTGACTTGGTTGCCTCGATCCCGTCCAGCTTGGGCATCCTGATGTCCATCAGCACCACGTCGGGTCGCAGCCGCCTGGCCGCGGCCACCGCCTCCAGGCCGTCCCCGGCCTCGCCGACCACCTCGAGGTCGGCCTCGGCGTCGACGAGCACTCGGAACCCCGACCGCACCAGTTCCTGGTCGTCGGCCAGCAGCACCGTAACCGTCATTCCGCAGCCAGCGGGAGTGCGGCGCTGACCGCGAACCCGCTGTCCTCGCGGGGGCCGGCCTGCAACGAACCCCGGAACACCGCGACTCGTTCGCGCATCCCGGCCAGCCCCGCGCCGCTGCCCGGGCTGTCCTGGACCGGCGACCGTGCCGGGTCGTTGCTGATCCGCAGTCGCACCTGCTGGGAGGAGATGTCGACCGAGACCGCGGTCGGGACCGGACCGGAGTGCCGCACGACGTTGGACAGGCCCTCCTGGACGATCCGGTAGCAGCACACCGCCAGCCCGGTCGGCACCGCCTTCGGGTCGCCCCCGATCGTGTAGCTGACCGGCAGACCCGCATCGCGTACCCGCGCCACCAGGCCTTCGATGTCGGCCATCCCGGGTTGCGGCTCCCGCTCCGCGGTGGCCTCGCCACGGATGACGCCCAGCAGCCGCCGCATCTCGCCCAGTGCGGACCGTCCGGACTCCTCCACCGCCCGCATCGCCTCGCGGGCACGTTCGGGCTGCTCCGCGGACAGGCTCTGGGCGGCCTGCGCCTGGATCACCATCACCGTCATGTCGTGGGTGATCGCGTCGTGCAGCTCCCGCGCGATCCGGGCTCGCTCTCGTTCGGCGGCCTCGGCGGCGATCTGCTCGGTGCGGGTCGCGAGCTCGCCGGCCCGCCGTTCCACCTCGGCGGCCCGCGACCGCCGCCGCGCACCGATCCTGCCCGCAGCCCAGATCACGATCAGGAAACCGACCGGCGTCAGCTGATCGGTGACCGCTTCCCCGGCCAGCACCTTGGGCACACTGGCCAGCCCCGCGGCGACCACGATCATCGCCAGCCCGACCACGGATCGCCGCCCGCCCGCATACGCGCCCACCCCGTACGCCGCGAGCACGAAGCACAGCCACGGGCCTCCCCCGCCGGCGCCGTACCCGAACACCGCGGCGTTGACCGACGCAGCCGCGAACATGACCACCGTCACCGCCAGCGGCCAGCGCCGACGAAGCAGCAGCGGAAGCGCGATCCCCGCCCCCAACGCAACCGCCAGCAGCCGCTCCAGGAACCCATCCGCGGCCGGCACGATCTCCACCACCGTGACCGCGCACAGCAGCACAACCGCGGTGGTGTCCACCGCGCGGACCAGCCAGTCCCGGTCCCAGGAGATGTCCACCTCGCCACGGTATCCCCGCCGGTCACCGGCCGGGATCATCCCTGCGATGTACACCGACCCCGTCTACAGGGCGACGCCATCGGGAGCCGGAAAGGCCAGAGTCGACTCGTCCAATCCCCTCCTGACCGGAGATCACCATGAACAACTCGACCGACGTTGGAGTCGACACCCGCATCGCCGGGATCGCCGGCCTCCTGGCCGCACCGCTGATCCTTGCCGCGCCGATGACCGGGCAGCAGATCGGCCCGGCCCTGTGGCTGGCGGGGTTCGCCCTGGCCATGGTGGTCCTGGCCGGGCTCGCCGCAGCACTGCGCGACACACCACACCCACGCGCCTGGCTGACCCACCTGATCGTGCCGTTCGCAACGATCGCCATGACCCTGCAGCTGACGATCATGGGCATCGGCCACGTGGCCAACAACCTGTCCAAGGCCTCACCGGTGCACGAACCCCTGCATAGCGTGGAGTCGGCCCTGTTCGCGATCACCCTGTTCGGACTCGGGCTGGCATTGGCCGCCGCCACCGTCGCGATGCACGCTCGTTCCGGCACCCCCACCTGGATGACCGCGCTGACCGGCATGGTGGCAGCCGGCCTGCTCGCGAACGCAGCGGTGCTGGGCACCGAACAAGTCCCGGCCCTGCTCGCCTTCCTCCTCTGGCTGCCGGCCTGCGGCATCGCCCTGCTGCGCCGCCGCAACCACCCGCACGGCGCGCGCGAGCCGATCCCGACCACCGCCTGACCCAAACACCCGGCCAACCAGTCGCAGGGGCGCCGATCCGGCCGCCGACCGCCGCAGCCCAGACATCCGGAAATGCCGCCGACAGTGAGAAACCGATACCGGGGGCGGGCGTGGAGGAATGAGCGCAGAAGACGAGGTCTGGCATGCCGGGGGAGCCAGCGCTGCAGCCCTTGCCGCCGGCGACGCAGAATGCCTCACCTACCGGGCTCGAGTGGAAGTGTTTGGCCGGCGATGCTGGGCGCGGCTCGCCAGCTGACCGACGTCCTGGAGTTGCTGCGCGAATGGAACGCGTGATGCCGCCCTGTGCTGCACACGCGCGGTCAGAGCGGCGCCGGGCTGACATCACTGGCTGCCCGGTGTCCATGCGGCCGCGCGACCGACCACGGTTCGGATCACTCGGGGTGGTTTGTTTCGACGGGTACCTGCTCCTCGCTTCCGTCGGGCCCCTGGTTGACGACGACCAGGCTTGCGCCGAGGGCGAGCAGACCCCACAGGACCAGGCCGATCGCGCCGAGGGTGAGCCCAGCGGTGGCAAGCCCGCCTTGTCGGGCTCCGCGGCGGGCGCGGCGGCGCCCGGCGATGCCGAAGCCGATCGCGAACGGGGCGGCGATGATGCCCAGGACGGGCAGCACCAGGCTGGTAATGCCGAGGATCAGCGAGGCGATGGCGGCGCCGTTGTCGCGGCCGG
>DASUPQ010000279.1 GCA_036280995.1 Actinomycetota bacterium
CGATCAACCTGGCCGACACCGACGGCAACCCGGCCACGGTCGCCGACCCCAACTGGACGTCCCTGCTGGCGACACCCCCGTACCCGGAGTACCCGAGCAGGTGCAACGTGGTCAACTCGGCCGTGGCCCACAGCGGGGAACAACGCGACCTCGCGTTGACCGGTCGCAAGCTCGAGTATTCCGGGCAGGGGCCGGTGGGTCACACGGTGATGACCACCTTTGCCCGGGCGTGTCCTTCTCCGAGGTAGCTGAGCGCGGCGGGGGCCTCGCTGAGCTCGTATTGGCGGTCGATGACCGGCGTCACCTTGCCGGCTTCGAGGAGCTCCTGCAGGACCAGGAAGTCCTCTCGGGTGAACCTGGCCACGAAGAAGACCACCTTCTGGCTGGCCCGCAGCGACGCCAGACGGACGCCGGCCACGTGGCCCAGCGGCCCGGTCCAAGGGTTGGTCTTGGGCCCTCCGACGAGGACGAGGGTCGCGCCCTGGCCCAGGACCCGCTTGCAGTCCGACCATGACCGGCTCCCCGCCACGTCGAGCAGCAGGTCGTAGCGTCGTCCGCTCCGGGTGAAGTCCTCTCGGGTGTAGTCGACGACGTGGTCGGCGCCGAGGGAACGGACCAGGTCGACGTTGTGGGTGCTGCACACGCCGGTCACCTCGGCCCCGAACGCCTTGGCCAGCTGCACGGCGAAGGTGCCCACGCCCCCTGATGCACCGTTGATCAGCACCGTGTGCCCTGGCCGTAGCCGTCCGTGGTCGCGGAGGCCCTGCAGGGCGGTGACCGCCGCGGTGGGGACGGCCGCCGCCTGCTCGAAGGTCAGGTTGGCGGGCTTGGTGACCACGGTCTGGCGGACGCACACGTATTCGGCAAAGGCTCCGCTGCTGGTGCCGCCGAACACCTCGTCACCGGGTCGGACGTCGGTGACGGCGCTGCCGACGGCCTCAACGCTCCCGGCGAAGTCGGCCCCGGGTACCGTGTGCTTGGGTCTGCGCAGCCCCATCGTCGGCCGTGCGATGTAGGGCCTGCCCGTCACCGCGTACCACTCGGCCGGATTCACCGACGACGCACGGACGCGCACCAGCACACCGTCGTCGGTGAGGGCGGGCTGGGCGATGTCTTGGAGCTCGAGCACATCGGGTGATCCGAACCGGTGGTAGACGGTCGCCTTCACGGTGCCCTCCTCCCCGCGCCAGCCATGGACTGGCTTCTGGGGCGGCTCCGCGGAGCGGGCTTCTCGCCCCAGCTCATCTATCACGCCTACCACGCCCTGGACAGCCGCATCCTGGGGTTCGATCGACGAGGGTGGCGCGGGCACGCAGGTTGCCCAAAGGGTCTGTACTAGCATCACGCCACCAGCGAGGACGTGAGGAGCAGCACCGTGACGACCAGCAGTTGGACACCTGCGACGCACGGCCACGGCCAGTACGCCGAGGTCAACGGCATCAACCTCTACTTCGAGACCCACGGGGCCGGGCGGCCGTTGATCCTGCTGCACGGCGGGCTCGGGTCCGGCGAGATGTTCGGACCGGTCCTGCCCACGCTGGCCGAACGCCACCAGGTCATCGCCGTCGACCTGCAGGGCCACGGCCGCACCGCCGACATCGACCGACCGCTCGATGTCCGGCTCATGGCCGATGACGTCGCGGCGCTCATCGACCACCTCGAGCTGGACAAGCCGGACCTGGTGGGCTACTCCCTCGGCGGCTGGGTGGCGCTCCACACCGCGGCCAAGTACCCGGCCAAGGTCGGTCGGCTCGTGGCGGCCTCAGCCAACATCCGCCCCGACGCGATCTATCCGGAGATGCGCGTCCAGCAGGGCCAGGTGAACGCGGCCGCCGCCGAATTCATGACCGACACCCCGATGTACCAGCTCTACCAGCGGGTTGCGCCACGCCCCGAGGACTTCCCCCGGCTGCTGGACAAGATTGGTGAGGCGATGGCCAAGGACTTCGACTTCACCGAGGAGGTCCGGGGGCTCCAGGTGCCGACGCTGATCGTTGCCGCCGACGCCGACATGGCCCCGCCGAGCCACTACGTCGAGATCTTCAACCTGCTCGACGGCGGGCTCCGCGACGGTGGCTGGATGGGGGAGGGCCGTCCGAAGGGCGGTCACGCGCTGGCGATCCTGCCCGGCCTGACCCACTACAACCTCGACGACTCGCCGCTGTTCGCGGCGGTCGTCCTCGCATTCCTCGACGAGCAGGCGGGCTGAGCGGGCCGGGTCGCCCGGCCCCCCTACCCTCATGGGTGAGGCAGGAGGGCACGGGACAT
>DASUPQ010000280.1 GCA_036280995.1 Actinomycetota bacterium
GCTGTTCATCTCCGGCAGCGCCGACCACCTGATGCCGCCGTCGATCCAACGCTCCAACGCCAAGCACTACAACGACAACGTCATCACCGAAGTCAAGGAGTTCGACGGGCCTCATCTGCTGCCCGCGGCGCCTGGCTGGGAGACCGTCGCCGACTACGCACTCGACTGGGCCGAGAAGCACGCCAGCATCGCCCACCGCAGGAGCGACGCGGCGCACTGAGGCGCGATTGCGGCTGCGTCCTGAGCTCGTTCGAAGGACCTTTGATGTTGCCCTTCGACAGGCTCAGGGCGCGAATGCGGGAGCCCGTCTCGTACGGTTGAGGGGACTTACCGCGCGAGGTTGCCGCCTACCGCATCAAATTTGCCGCGGTAGGTGACGGTTTCACACGTACGCCAGATTCAAGTGGTCGTCGCAACACCTGTGATGGAGGTGTGTGGTGACGTATTCGATGGTGGTTCGGTGTGAGGCGTTGGCGTTGGTGGCGCAGGGCGTGTCGTGTGGGTCGGCGGCGGCGGCGGTCGGCGTGTCGGCGACGACGGTGAAGCAGTGGCGGGCGGACAGTGTCGGGGTGATGGAACGATCCGCGGCCGAGAGCGGCCGCTATCTGAGTCGGGAAGAACGCTATGAGATTGCCCGGTTGCGGGACGCGGGCTGGTCGATCTGCTCGATCGCGGACCGGCTGGGTCGGTCGGCGTCGACGGTGTCGCGGGAGCTGAGCCGCAACGCCGACGGGCAGGGGGGCTATCAGCCGGAGCAGGCCGACCAGCTGGCGTTGCGGCGCCGGCGGCGGCCGCGATCGACCCGGCTGCAGCGCTGCCCGCGGCTGCGGGCACGGGTGCAGCAGCAACTGAAGGAGCGTTTGTCGCCGGAGCAGATCTCGGGTCGGCTGCGGCTGGAGTTCGGCGACGATGAGTCCATGCGGATCAGCCACGAAAGCATCTACCAGGCCATCTATGTGCATCCACGGGGGGAGCTGAAACGTGAGCTGCGGGCGCATCTGCGCACCGGCCGGGACCGGCGGCGGCCGCGGAACACCCGCCGGCACCGGGGCGGGGCGATCATCGACCCGGTCTCCATCCATGACCGGCCGGCCGAGATCGAGGGCCGGCTGGTACCCGGGCACTACGAAGGCGATCTGATCGTCGGGCCACTCGGCGCCCCGGCGGTGATCGCGACCCTGGTCGAACGCAGCTGCGGCTACCTCCGGCTGATCCACCTGCCGCTCGACCGGTCCGCCGAGACGGTCACCGCCGCGCTGATTGCCGACGTCGAGCACGGGCCGTGGACCACCCGCAGCATCACCTGGGACCGGGGCGCGGAGCTGGCCCAGCACAAGCGGTTCCTCGCCCAGACCGGGATCCAAATCTACTTCGCCGATCCCCACGCACCCTGGCAGCGAGGCAGCAACGAGAACACCAACGGCCTGCTACGGGAATACTTCCCGACTTGTATGGGGTGCAGCGAGTGCCGTGATCGGGTCAACTGCCCGTAGCGTCTCGTAGGACATCGGGCGGGCTGACTCGAATACTTCCTGCCGCCTTTCGGCTGGCTCGCTTTGGGTGTGTCGCCCGCCCGGTGTCTGTTCGCGGCTTGACTCAACAGAGGCGTGACCATGAGGCACTGGCGAAGGTATCTCAAAGTCGGGTTGTCAGCCGCGGATCCCTCTACCCATCGACAGAAGGGACCGTCGCCGTGATGCTGATCGGTATTGATCCGCACAAGACCACCCATACCGCCACCGCGGTGGAACCCCACACCAACCAGGAGGTGGCGTCGATCCGGATCGACGCCAGCCTGCGGGAGTACCGCCGAATGCTGACCTGGGCCAACCAGTGGCCACAACGAAGGTGGGCCGTGGAGAACGCTGAGGGACTCGGCCGGCATCTGACGTCGTGGCTGCTGGCCCGCGGCGAGCAGGTCGTCGACGTGTCCACGGCCGCGACGGCCCGGGTGCGGCAGCTGTCCCGTGGCGGCGGCCGCAAGAACGACCGGATCGACGCCAGCGCCGCCGCCTGCGTTGCCGCGCTGCAAGGCGATGGCCGACCGTTGCAGGCCGAAGGTCATGCCGATGCCCTGGCGGTGCTCGATGAGCGGCGGGTCAACCTGAGCCAGTCTCGGGTCCGGGCGGTGAACCAACTTCACGCGCTGTTTCGGGCGCTCATCGCCGGCGGGGCACCTCGGGACCTGTCCGCTGCGGCCGCCTCCGCGCTGCTGCGCACGGTCCGGCCTCAAGGAGCGGTCGAGCAGGCTCGCAAGTCTGTCGCCAAGGACCTGGTGGCCGACATCCGATCCCTGGACACCCAGCTGAAGCAGAACGCTCGGGCTATCGCCGAGCTCGTCGACGCCGCCGGCAGCACGTTGACCCACACGGTCGGGGTCGGTCCGATCACGGCGGGCCGGCTGATCAGCAGGACCGGACGGGCCAGCCGCTTCCCGACCTCGTCAGCCTTTGCCAACTACGCCGGCGCCGCCCCCGTCGAGATCGCCAGCGCCGACAAGAGCCGCCACCGGCTCTCCCGTCACGGGGACCGCCAGCTCAACTCCGCCCTGCACACCATCGCCATCACTCAGATCCGGATGCCCAGCAGCCGCGGCCACCACTACTACAAGACCAAGCTGGAACAAGGAAAGACCCCACGCGAAGCAGCCCGATGCCTGAAGAGACGCATCGCCGACCACATCCGGCGAACCATGATCAACGACGAACGGCGCGCGACGGGTCCGGGAGGACACCTGGGGACGACTCTGCAATCCAGCGTG
>DASUPQ010000281.1 GCA_036280995.1 Actinomycetota bacterium
CGAGCGCAGGCACCGCGGGCGCTCACGCGGGCTACGGTCGCGCGGGCGGACCGGCGGGTGCATGCTGGAGGTGTCCGCCGACCCCTTCAGACCGTGGCCGAGCCGCATGCCCAGTTCCCAGCCTCGCAGCAACGTCGCCAACGTCCTGGTGATCGGGACGGGGGCGGCCGGGCTGCGCGCCGCCATCGCCGCCCACCAGGCCGGCAGCGAGGTCGTGGTGGTGGGCAAGCGCCGCCGCGAGGACGCTCACACGGTGCTGGCCGCCGGCGGGATCAACGCCGCCCTCGGCTCGGTGGACCCACAGGACTCCTGGCAGCAGCACTTCGGCGACACCCTGCGGGAGGGCTACTTCCTGGCCGACCCGCGGGTGGTCGAGCTGCTGGCCAGGGAGGCGCCGGCGGCGGTGCTGGAGCTGGCCGACTGGGGCGCCCCGTTCGCCCGCACCCCGGACGGTCGGCTGGATCAGCGGTTCTTCGGCGCCCACCGGTGGCGGCGGACCTGCTATGCCGGCGACTGGACGGGCCGGGCGATCCTGCGGACGCTGGCCGCCAAGGTCGCTGAGCTCGGCCTGACCGTGATCGACGACCAGTACGTGTCCCAGCTGCTGGTCGCCGACGGGGTCTGCTTCGGGGCGTTGGCCTTCGACCTGGAGACCGGCGAGCGGACCGTGTTCCTGGCCGATGCGGTGGTGTTGGCCGCCGGCGGCCACACCCGCATCTGGCGGCGCTCGTCCTCGCGGCGGGACGAGAACACCGGCGACGGCATGTACCTGGCCCTGCGGGCCGGCTGCCGGCTGGCCGACATGGAGCTGGTCCAGTTCCACCCGACCGGGATGGTCGCCCCCGAGGAGGCGGCGGGCACCCTGGTCACTGAGGCCGTGCGCGGCGAAGGGGGCCAGCTCAAGAACGCGCTGGGGGAGCGGTTCATGGCCCGCTACGACCCCGAGCGGATGGAGCTGTCGGCCCGCGACCGGGTGGCGCTGGCCAACTACACCGAGATCGCCCAGGGCCGGGGAGGCCCCAACGGCGGGGTGTTCCTGGACATCAGCCACCTCGGCAAGGACGTCATCTTGGAGAAGCTGCCCCGGATGTACCGGCAGTTCCTGGAGCTGCAGATGCTGGACATCTCCCAGCAGCCGATGGAGGTCGCCCCGACCGCCCACTACTCGATGGGTGGGGTGGTGGTCGACCCCGAGACCCACGCCACCGACGTGGCCGGCCTGTACGCCGCGGGCGAGATCGCCGCCGGGCTCCATGGGGCCAACCGGCTGGGCGGCAACTCCCTGGCCGAGACGGTCGTGTTTGGCCGCCGGGCCGGGGAGGCCGCCGCCCGCTACTCGGCCTCCCGTGATGTGGCCCTGCGGGCCCGCGACGTGGTCCGGGCCGCCGACCAGGAGCTGTCCGGTTTCATCCGCCATGGGCGCCAGTTCGCCCGCCCCCTGCAGCGGGCGCTCCGCGACACCATGTGGGAGACCTGCGGGGTGGTCCGTGACCAGGCTGGGCTCCAGCGTGGCCTGGAGCGGCTGGCCGAGCTACGGCGGCTGGCCGCCGACGTGGACGTCCGGCCGACCTCCGAGGGTTACGCCGACCTGGCCCACGCCCTGGACCTTCGCGCCTCCCTGGCCGCCGCCGAGGCCACCCTGCTGGGGGCGCTGGCCCGCACCGAGAGCCGCGGCGCCCACCAGCGCCGCGACCATCCCGAGCTCGACCCCGAGCTGCGGGTGAACTTCCAGGCCCGCCTGGACGGCACCGGCCGCCTGGCCGTCGACGCCCGGCCTGTGCCGGCCGTGCCGGCCGAGCTGGCCGGCTGGACACGGCCGGACCCGGACCTGAGCGTGGCCGGGCGCCTGCTCGAGTAGTCGAGGTCAGGCTGCCGTCGGGCCCGGCGAGGCGTCCGGGGTGACCCAGGGCGTGGCCGTGGGTGCCTGGTCGTCGCCGGATTCGTCCTGGACCGGGCGTCGGTGGCGTTGCCCTTGCTCGCCTCCGCTCCCTTCAGTGCGCTGCTCTTGCTCGTGCCGCGGTTCAAAGGATCGGGTGAACGGCCATTCCGCGGGGAACAACCCCCCTGCTGAAGCTGAAGGTTGGAGGTGTGCGCTTCGACCCGGTGCCGAGCCGTTCCTGCCCACCGGTTTGGGCGTGAGGAGGGAGTGCCCGTGCGGATCACCGTGGTCGGCCCCGCCGACCTGCCAGAGTTGCTGCCGCTGATGCGCGCCTACTGTGACTTCTACCAGGTTGCGCCCGCCGACCAGGCCCTGCTCGCACTGTCGCAGGCGCTGCTCGCCGACCCGCAACGGGAGGGGCTGCAGCTGCTGGCCCGCGACGACACCGGCCGGGCTGTCGGCTTCGCCACCCTCTTCTGGACCTGGCAGACGCTGGCCGCCGCCCGCGTCGGGGTGATGAACGACCTGTACGTGGCCGCCGAGGCGCGCGGCACCGGGATGGCCGACGGACTCATCGCCGCCTGCCTGGAGCGCTGCCGCGAGCACGGCGCAACCCGCCTTGTCTGGCAGACGGCGGCCGACAACCACCGCGCGCAGGCCGTCTATCAGCGGCTTGGGGCGACCCGCGATGAGCGCTGGCTGGACTACCAGCTGCCGGTTGATCCTGGCTGACTTCTGGCGGCGCAGGGACGGCCCGCCGAGGTGCGGAGGGCCAGTCAGGAACGGTGCCTGGCTGGGCCGTCCTGTGGCCGGAGGGTCGGATTCCGGCCTGAGGGTTTAGGCCGAGTTTCGGTGGCTACCCTTCACCATGTCGGGGAGGTTCTCCGGCTGTCGGTGGGACCAGGTCCTCGTCCCACACGTGCGGAGGTTGCCAGGCAGCCGGTCCGCCCCGTTCCCCGCTCCACAGCGTGCTCGAGGGCGCTCCCGAATCCAGGCGAGGCGTTGCCAGCCTGCCGGTGAGCGTGCTCTGTGGCACGGCGCACGCCCACCATCACCCAGCTCGGGGTCATTCAACCCGGGCGCTCACTGAAAGGCAGCAGCATGGACACAGAGGTTGGCCGCACTGCCGGCACAGCCACCACCGATCGGCGCGGCCTCGCCCGCCGGGTCAGCACCGAGACCAAGGCCGCCTACAAGACCACCGAGTTCATCACCTATGTGGTGGTCTTCGCCGGGATCCTGGTGGCCTCGTTCCTGGTCAAGACCGGTCAGGACGGCCAGCGGATCGACTACTTCCGGGCCGACAAGGCCTGGTGGTATATCACCCTGCTCACCATTGGCTACATGATCGCCCGGGGGCTGGCCAAGTCGGGTAGCCGCGAGCCCTACGACGACAGCGACCGCCGCTAACCGCGGCTGGCCGGGCCAACTCTCGGCCCGGCCGTCTTGCTCAGCGGCCGCCGGACGCGCTCTCCGCGAGCTGTCCGGCGGCCGCGGTAGAGAAAGGAAGCACCGCATGACCGACTCCACGTTCGGGTCGACCGCGACCGCTGACCGGTCGACGACCGAGCAGGTCAACGACCAGGTCCGCGGCACGACAGGGCTGGCCCAGGACAAGGCCAGGGGAGCGCTCGGCCAGGCCCGCAGCGGGCTCCGTGACCAGATCGACCAACGTTCCACCCAGGCCGGCGAGCAGGTCCAGTCGACCGCGCAGGACATGCGCACCATGGCTGAGCAGCTGCGGGGCCAGGGCAAGGACACGCCAGCCCGGATGGCCGAGCAGGTTGCCGACCGGGCCGAGACCTTCGGCGGCTACCTGCGCGACGCCGATGGCGAGCGGCTGCTCCGGGATGTGGAGGACGTTGCCCGCCGCCAGCCCTGGTTGATGGCGGCTGGCGGGTTGGCGCTGGGCTTTGCCGCCTCCCGGTTCCTGAAGGCCTCCAGCAGCCGTCGCTACCAGACCGGGGACGACCGCTCGTCGGCCGGCCACAGCGTGGACGACGTGACCTGGGCCACCGGAGCCCCGTCCACCTCCACCCCGGCCGACAACGGCTCCGAGACCCCGTTTACCCAAGCCGACGTGGTCGCGCCGGCCGTAGGCAGCAACCCCTCGGCCACCCAGCCCATCACGCCAGTCACCGAGTCCAGGAGACGGTAAGGAGGACGTGGCATGGGCCAAGACCCAGATGCGATCCGAGACGAGATAGCGCAGACACGGGCCGATATGAGCGAGGCGGTGGAGGCGATCGGCTACAAGGCGGACGTGCCCACCCGAGCCAAGGACAAGGTGAGCCAGAAGGTGGAAGACGTGAAGTCCAAGGTGAGTGAGACCGCCACCCGGGCCAAGGAGGCCGTGACCGGCACAACCTCCCGGGTCGGGGACGCGGCAAGCGGGACCGCAGCCCGGGTGGGCGAGGCCACCCCGTCCGGCGGTGAGGCCAAGCAGCAGGCCAAGCGAGCGGTCGGCCTGGCCAAGGAGAACCCGCTCGGGCTGGCCGTCGGTGCGGTCGCGCTGGGCTTCCTGGCCGGCCTTGTTGTCCCCAGTACTCGGGTGGAGAACGAGCGGCTGGGGCCGGTGGCCGATCAGGTCAAGGACAAGGTCAAGGAGACCGGCCAGGAGGCCCTGGACCACGGCAAGCAGGTCGCCCAGGAGGCAGCCAGTAGCGTCGCCGACACCGCCAGGCGGCAGGGACGTGAGCACGGCCAGGATCTCGCCCAGAGCGTCAAGCAGAACGCCCAGGACGTCCGTGACCAGGCAACGCAATCCTCTACCACCAGGTCATAGACGCTGCTCGCCGTACCTGCTCGACTGCATTGCTTGTTAAAGTAAGCGTATGCCAACTAAACTATGCACAGCCAGCATCCGCTGGTCATGACGAGAGGAACCACCCGTGCCGACCAAGACCCTGCGGGGCAACGACTCGCAGACCCCCATCCTGAGCGCCGTACGCGAGAGCCAGACGGCGTTCATCGAC
>DASUPQ010000282.1 GCA_036280995.1 Actinomycetota bacterium
CTGTAGATATATCGGGACATGAGCCATGCCGCCGATCGTCCACGCCCAAATCCGGTCTGGCTACTGGTCGTCGTCCTGATGGTGGTGCTGGCCGTGGCCGGCCCGGTGATCATGGTCCGCGACCAGCTCGCCGATGACGCCCCGGCCGCGCCCGCCGCCGCGGCCGCGGCCGCGGGGAGCACGGTGAAGATGGCCGGGCTGGCCTTCGCGCCCGGCACGCTCACGGTGGCCAGGGGCTCGACGGTGGTCTTCGACAACGACGACACCGCCCCTCACACGGTCACGGCGCGCTCCGGCGGGGTCGACTCGGGCGTGCTCGACCCGGGCCGGCAGTTCAGCACCACCGTCACCGACGGCTTCGACTACTTCTGCAGCATCCACCCCAGCATGACCGCCAAGATCGCCGTGACCGGCTGACCAGGAGGCGTGGTGGACGTCATCGAGCTCCTCAACGACCTGACGGGCGGCCAGCTGCTGCTCTGGAAGGTGCTGCTGACCTCCGTGATCTTCGCCTGCGCGGGGCTCCAGGTGCTGCTGGCGGCCCGCTTCTACGAGGCGAGCACGGTGCCGCCCATCTCCACCGGGGCGGCGTCGCGGACCCACCGCCTGAACGGCAAGCTGACCGTCACCCTGGCCGTGGTGGTGGCCCTGTCCTGCCTGGCCGGGCCGGCCGGGCCGACCTCCCCGACCCGGGTGCTGCTCCACTCGGTGTTCGGGAGCCTGGTCTTCGGCCTGCTCGCGGCCAAGTACACGGTGCTGAAGCTGTGGCCGGCCGGCGGCCGCTTCCTGCCGTGGATCGGCAGCGGCCTGTTCCTGACCTTCGCCGCCATCTGGGCGACCAGCGTGGCCGACTACGTGACCGCGAGGTAGCCGACATGCGCGCCTTCCGCCTGCTGCCCCTGCTCGCCCTCACCGGCCTGGTCCTGCTCGCGCCCCCGGCCGCCTCGGCTCCCGTCACCGCCCAGGCGGGCGAGGAGGCCGAGATCGTCGACTTCGACTTCTCCCCGCGCCGCCTCACCGTCGAGGCCGGGACCACGGTGACCTGGTCCAACACCGGGGAGCGGCCCCACACCGCCACCGACCGGGGCGGCACCTTCGACACCAGGCCGATCGCCCCCGGGGCCAGCGCCGAGGTCACCCTGAGCACGCCCGGGACCTACTTCTACTTCTGCCGCATCAACCCGGCCAAGATGAACGGGGTCCTGACCGTCGAGCCGGGCGCCGACGAGCCGCGGGCGGTCCGGGTCCAGGCGGTCGACCCCGGCCAGACCGGCGACAGGCTCCGCTTCGACCCGTCCGAGCTGGAGGTGGCCGCCGGGACCACCCTGCTGGTGGCCAACGTCGGCGGCAAGCCCCACACCCTCACCGCCGACGACGGCTCCTTCGACACCGGCGTGGTCGAGCCGGGCGCGCAGGGCGGCCGCTTCGCCGGCAGGAACGCCAGCGTCACCCTGAACCAGGCCGGCACGTTCAAGTTCCACTGCGAGGTCCACCCGGCGGCCATGAAGGGGACGGTGACCGTCACCGGCCAGGCCGCGGGCGGCGGACCGGCCCAGGCGTCGGCCGGGCCGCGCGAGATCGACGTGGGCGCCGTCGACTTCGCCTTCGAGCCCAAGGACGCCTCGGTGGCCGCCGGGGGCAAGGTGACCGTCACCAACCAGGGCCAGGCGCCCCACACCATGACCCTGGACGACGTCGACCTCGACACCGGCTCGATCGACCCGGGGGCCAGCACCGAGCTGACCGCCCCCGACGCGCCGGGCAGCTACAGCTACCGCTGCACCGTCCACCCGGCCCGGATGCGGGGCGTGCTGGTGGTCCTGGGCCGCGACACCGACGACCCCAACGCCCAGGCGGCCGCCCCGGCCGCGGCCCCGGCGGCCCCGGCCGGCGGCGGAGGCGGGGGCCCGGGCGGCGGCGTCACCGCGTTCGTCCTGGCCACCGCCGTGGTCGCCGCCTTCCTGGGCGGGATCGGGGTGAGCGCGTTCGCCCTGCGCCGCCGCACCGCCACCTGACGGGGTTCGCGCCTTCGCCCTCCGCCGCCCGGCCGCCAAGGGGCCCCAGTTAGGGCGGGTGGGGTTCAAGCGCGCTCAGCGGCGGTCGACGAACAGGGCCTGGGTGGCGCGTCCGATCGGGCCCTGCTCGTCGTGGAGGGTGGTGTCGGCCAGGCCGATGCCGTCGGCGACCGTGGTCGCCGCCTCGAGGGCGACCCACTCGCCGGCCGCGGGCCGCAGCAGGTAGACGGTGAGGTCGGGGGTGATGAAGCGCCAGCGGCGGTAGTCGAGGGCGGCGCTGACGCCGTTGCCGGAGTCGGCCGCGGCCAGCACCCGGCACAGCGGCGACGGCGCCTCGCCCGGGACCAGCGGGTGGCGCATGCGCATCCAGGCCGTGGCCGGGCCCTCCTCCAGGAACGAGCCGGCCACGAACCGGACCTCCATGGCCGTGTGGTAGCCGACGTCCTGGCCGGTCGGGAAGAACGGCGCGGCCCGGCCGGCGTCGGGGCCCGGCAGCCGGGGCGGCGGGACCAGCCCGCCGGGCAGCTCCAGCTCGGCCCGCCGGACCCGCAGGGCCGTGGCCCGCATCACCTCGGCCTCCCCGGCCGACAGGGTCGCCTCCACCAGCTCGACGCTGCGCCCGCCCCGCAGCAGCCGGGCCGCCACCGCCAGCTCGGCGATCGGCAGCGGCCGCGCGATCTCGAAGGTGGCCCGGGCCACCGCCAGGTCGTCCCGGTCCCCGAGGCCCTCGACGGCCCGGCCCAGCAGCGCCGCCGCCGGCCCGGCGTGCTGCAGCCCCGGCGCCCACGGGCCCTGGGTGAGCTCGGTGGCCCGGAACCGGTCCGGGCCGAGCGGAACGAAGAAGGCGTCGGGCATGGCCGCAGTCTAGATGCGCCGATCGCCGGATGGTGCGTGCTCGGGGCGGCATGGGATTTTCATCCTCTCGCTGACGGGCGGCGTCCCGGTGAACGCCGCGCAAGCAGCCTGACCGTCCCGCTGATAGCGTCTCCCCCATGTGGGAGTACGCGATCCGCGAGTACGTGCAGGAATGGGGTGATCAGACCGAGGACCGGTCCATGGCCTCCTTCCTGGACGAGCTGAACCGGCTGGGGGAGGATGGCTGGGAGGCGGTCGGGATCACGCCCCGGACCCACTACGACCGCGGGGGCGGGCCGGGCGGCTGGGACACCTTCACCTTCGTGGTACTCCTGAAGCGGCTGCGGCCGGCCGACGACATGATGCCGAGGAGCTGAGGCCATGAAGGGCGCGATCCGGGTCCTGGTCGTGGGCGCCACCGCCGGGCTCGTCGCCGGCCAGGTGATGGACAAGGCGACGACCTGGTACTACGGGCGCCAGAGCGACGCCTCCAAGCAGCGCGAGCAGGAGCTGCTGCCCGAGGGCGCCCCGCTGGCGGCGACCCGGAAGCTGGCCGGTCTGGTCGGGGCCGAGCCGACCGACGACCAGGCCAGCACGATCGCCCTGGCCATGCACCGGGGGCTGGGGCAGGGCTACGGGGTGGCCGCGGCCGCGCTCACCCAGCGCGGCGTCCCGCCCCTGGCCGCCGGGGTCGCCGCCGGCATGGCCGGGTTCCTGGTGGTGGACGAGCTGGCCAACAGCCTCTTCTTCACCCCGCCGCCCCAGGCCTACCCGGTCGAGAGCCACCTGCGCGGCGTCGTCGGCCACCTCACCCTCGGAGTCGTCACCGGCGTGCTGCTGGCCCTGGCCCGACGGCTGCGGCTGCTCTAGCTCCGGCGCTCCAGCAGCGAGCCGGGCTGGGCGCCGCGGACGGCCGCGTCCAGGACCTCGGCCACATGCGCCATGGGCAGGCGCTGGCCGCGGCGCTCCAGGGCGTTGCGCAGCTGCATCAGGCAGCCCGGGTTGGAGGTGACCACCAGGTCGGCCCCGGTGGCGAGCACGTTGGCCGCCTTGCGGTCGCCCAGCTCGGCCGCCGGCTCCGGCTCGACCAGGTTGTAGATGCCGGCCGAGCCGCAGCAGATCTCGCCCTCGGCGATCTCGCGCACCTCCAGGCCCGGGATGGCCCGCAGGGCCGCCCGGGGCTGGGCCCGGATGCCCTGGGCGTGGCCCAGGTGGCAGGCGTCGTGCCAGGCCACCTTCATCGGCAGCGGGTGCCGGGGGGCGGCCGGGCCGAGCTCGACCAGCAGCTCGGACAGGTCGCGGACCCGGTCGGAGAACGCCTGGGCCCGCTCCGCCCAGGCCGGGTCGTCGCGGAGCAGGTGGCCGTACTCCTTCATGGCCGACCCGCAGCCGGCCGCGTTGACCACCACCTGGTCGACCCCGGCGGCCTCGAAGGTCTCGATGGCCGCCCTGGCGAACGCCTGGGCCTCGGCCTCGCGGCCGGCATGGAGGCTGAGGGCGCCGCAGCAGCCCTGGCCGGGCGGGGCCACGACCTCGCAGCCGTCGGCGGCCAGGACCCGGGCCGTGGCCGCGTTGACCTCGGGGAAGAACACCCGCTGGACGCAGCCGGTGAGCATCCCGACCCGCCGTCTGTGCGTCCCTTCGGCCGGGGTGACCTCGGGCACCGGCTCCGGGCGGCCCAGGTCGGGCAGCAGCCGCTCCATGGCCCCGAGGCGCCCGGGCAGCAGCCCGGCCCGCCGGACCAGGGCGCCCACGCGGGCCCGCTGGTAGAGGCGGAGGGGGCCGCGCAGCAGGCGCAGCCGCTCCGGGTAGGGGAACAGCCGGAAGATCAGCGCCCGGAAGGCGCGGTCGCGCCGCGGGCGTGGGTAGCGGCGCTCGACCTGCTGGCGGGTGGCCTCGATCAGCTTGCCGTACTGGACCCCGGACGGGCAGGCGGTGACGCAGGCCATGCAGCCGAGGCACTGGTCGAAGTGGCGGACCATCTCGGTGTTCAGGGCCTCGCCCTGGCGCCCCAGCTCCATCAGGTAGATGCGGCCCCGGGGCGAGTCCATCTCCTCGCCCCAGAGCACGTAGGTCGGGCAGGTGGGCAGGCAGAAGCCGCAGTGGACGCAGTCGTCGATCAGCTCCTGCTCGGGCGGGTGGTGGTCGTCGAAGGCGGGCAGCACCGACACGTGGGTCTCGAACCGTCCGGTCCCCTCGGTCGCCCGGTCCGCCTGGCCCGGGTCGGCCCCGACCTCGTCGGGCAGCCCCTCCGGTCCCCGTGCCCCGATCTGGGTCGCCGAGGCCCGCTCGTGGGCCGGCTCGGGCCCCTGTCCCGTCTGCTCGGTCATCAGATGCCTCCCACGAACCGGCCCGGGCTCATCCGGCGGCCAGGGTCGAACCGCTCCTTTACCCGGCGCATCAGCCCGAGCGCGTCCCCGGGCGGCCCCCACACGTCCAGCTCCCGCTTGAGGTGCGCCGGCGCCTTGACCACGACCAGGCCGCCCCCGACGGCGGCCAGCCGCTCCCTGGTCTCGGCGACCCACGCGACCACCCTCGGGACCGCCGGGTGGTCGGCCCGCAGGTCGCCCTCGCGGGCCGAGCTGGCCAGCCAGGCCACGCCGGTGCCGGCGTGCACCCTGAGCTGGCCGTCCCGGCCAAGGACGCCGCCGGCCAGGAGGCCGGGCAGCTCGGCCGGCGGGAAGGTGGCCTTGAACGCGAGCTCCGCCTTCTCGAACGGGAGCGCGCCGAGCTGGTGGAGGGCGGCGTCGGTCTCCCCCGGCCCGGCCACGGCCGCCTCCCCGATCTGGCCGAGGAGCTCGACGGCGGCCCCCGCCTGCGCCTCCACCCCCGGCCCGATGCCCTCGAACACGGTCGTGAGCCGGCCCGGCCAGCCCCACTCGTCCAGCTGCAGCTCGATCGCGCTCGGCTCCAGGGCGGAGCGGAGCAGCCGCTGGACGGCCTGGCCGACCCGCTCGGGCGCCTCCGCCCGGAAGGTCACCACGGACGCGGCCGCCGGCACGGGGTGGAGGCGGAAGATGACCTCGGCGACCAGGCCGAGGGTGCCGAACGAGCCGCAGAACAGCTTGGCCAGGTCGTAGCCGGCGACGTTCTTGACCACCTTGCCGCCGGCCCGGGCCACGGTGCCGTCGGCCAGGACCACGGTGATGCCGATGATCAGGTCGCGCACCGTGCCGTAGCGCAGCCGCCGCGGGCCCGAGGCGTTGGCCGCCACCACCCCGCCGAGGGTGGCCCCCGGCTCGGGCGGGTCGAGGGCCAGCCACTGGCCGGCCGGGGCCAGGGTGGCCTGGAGGTCGGCCAGGCGCAGGCCCGCCTGGGCCCGGACGACCAGGTCGCCGGCGGCGTGCTCCAGCACCTGGTCGAGGCGCTCGGTGGAGACGAGCAGGTCGGCCCGCTGGGGCGGGTTCCCCAGCCCGAGCTTGCTCCCCCCGCCCGCGAAGGCCACGGCCAGGCCGTCGTCGGCGGCGGCCCGGAGGACCTGGCTGGCCTCCTCCACCGACACGGGGCGGGCCACCCGGGCCACCGGCACGCCGTCGACGGCCGTGCCCGGCGGGGCCGGCTGGACCAGGTCGCCGCGCGCCAGCTCCTGGAGGCCCACGGCTCAGAACACCTCCGCCAGGCCGGCCTGCTCGGCCGGGTGGACCCGGCGCGGGCCGGGACGCTCGCCGCACAGCCGCGGGGTGGGGAACACCTTGCCCGGGTTGGCCCGTCCCTCGGGGTCGAAGGCGCAGCGCACCAGCTGCATGGTGTCCAGGTCCTCGGGCGTGAACTGCCGGCCCATGTACTGCTTCTTGTCGAAGCCGACGCCGTGCTCGCCGGTGATCGACCCGCCGTGCTCCAGGCAGGTGTAGAGGATCTCGGCGGCCAGCTCCTCGGCCCGCTGCTCCTGGCCGGAGACCTCGCCGTCGTACAGCACCAGCGGGTGCAGGTTGCCGTCGCCGGCGTGGAACACGTTGGCCACCCGCAGCCCGCGCTCGTCGGCCAGCTCGGTGATCCGCCGCAGCACCTCGGGCAGGGCGGTCCGGGGGATGACCCCGTCCTGGACGTAGTAGTCGGGGCTGATCCGCCCAACGGCGGCAAAGGCCGACTTGCGGCCCTTCCAGAACAGGGCCCGCTGGTCGTCGTCCTCGGCGATCTGGATGGTGGTCGAGCCGGCCTCCTGGCAGTGCCGCTCGACCTCGTCGAACTGGTGCTCGACCTCGGCCGCCGGCCCGTCCAGCTCCACCACCAGGACCGCGCCAGCCCCTTCCGGGTAGTGCACGTGCACGGCCGCCTCGGCGGCCTCCATGGCCAGGGCGTCCATCATCTCGATGGCCGCCGGCACGATCCCGGCCCCGATGATCCTGGACACGGCGTCGCCGGCCTGGTCGGTGCCCTCGAACGCGGCCAGCAGGGTGCGGACGGCCTCGGGCTTGCGCAGCAGCCGCAGGGTCACCTTGGTGGTGATGCCGAGGGTGCCCTCGGAGCCGACGAAGGCGCCGAGCAGGTCGTAGCCCGGCGGGTCGGGGGCCTTGCCGCCCCCCAGGTGGATCAGCTCGCCGTCGGGCAGCACCACCTCCAGGCCGGTGACGTGGTTGGTGGTGAAGCCGTACTTCAGGCAGTGGGCGCCGCCCGAGTTCTCGGCCACGTTGCCCCCGATGGAGCAGACCTGCTGGCTGGAGGGGTCGGGGGCGTAGTAGAAGCCGTCGGGCGCCACCTCCTTGGTGACCTGGAGGTTCAGCACCCCTGGCTCGACCACGGCCCGCTGGTTGTCCAGGTCGACCTCGAGGATGCGGCGCATGCGGGCGAGCACGATCAGCACCCCGTCCGACACCGGCAGGGCCCCGCCGGACAGGCCGGTGCCCGAGCCGCGGGCCACGAACGGCACCCCGGCCTCGGAGCAGGCCTTGACCGCCCCCTGGGCCTGGTCGGCCGTCTCGGGGAGCACGACCACGCTGGGGATGACCCGGAAGTTGGCCAGGCCGTCGCACTCGTAGGTGCGCAGCTGGTTGCGCTCGGAGATCACCCCCTGGCGGCCGACGACCTGCTCCAGCCGGTGGATGAGAGCCTGTCGGTCCATGGCGCCGAACCTCCTCGCGCCGGTGCTCAGTCCAGCTGCTCGTAGGCGGGGATGGTCAGGAACTCGACGAACTCGTCGGCCAGGGCGACCTGTTCGAACAGGGCCCTGGACTGGTCGGGGCGGCCCTCGCTGTAGAAGAACTCGTCTCCCACCTGCTCGCGGATCTTCTCCAGCTCCTCGGTGGCGGTCTGGCGGACCAGGTCGGCGGTGACCGTCTGGCCCTCCGCCAGCTTGACGCCGTTGTGGACCCACTGCCAGACCTGGGAGCGAGAGATCTCGGCCGTGGCCGCGTCCTCCATCAGGTTGAAGATCGGGGCCGCGCCCTGGCCGCGCAGCCAGGAGGAGATGTACTGGATGCCGACGTTGACGTTGTTGCGCAGGCCCTCCTCGGTCGCCTCGCCCGGGGTCGAGGCGATGTCCAGCAGCTCGCCCTGGCCGACCTGGACGTCGTCGCGCTGGCGGTCGATCTGGTTGGGCCGGGACCCCAGCACCCCGTCGAACACCTCCATGGCCACCGGCACCAGGTCGGGGTGGGCGACCCAGGTGCCGTCGAAGCCGTCGCCGGCCTCGCGCTGCTTGTCCTCGCGCACCTTGGCCGTGGCCTGCTGGTTGATCTCGGGCCGCTTGCGGCTGGGGATGAACGCCGACATGCCGCCCATGGCGAACGCGCCCCGGCGGTGACAGGTCTTGACCAGCAGCTGGGTATAGGCCCGCATGAACGGCACCGTCATGGTCACCTTGTTGCGGTCGGGCAGGGTGAACTCGGGCCGGTTCCGGAACTTCTTGATGACCGAGAACATGTAGTCCCAGCGGCCGGCGTTGAGCCCGGCCGAGTGGTCGCGCAGCTCGTACAGGATCTCGTCCATCTCGAAGGCGGCCGTGATGGTCTCGATCAGCACCGTCGCCTTGACCGTCCCCCTGGGGATGCCGAGGCGGTCGGAGGCGAGCTGGAAGGCGTCGTTCCAGAGCCGCGCCTCCTGGTGGCTCTCCAGCTTGGGCAGGTACAGGTAGACGCCCTGGCCCCGCTCCAGCAGCCGCCGGGCCCCGTGGAACATGAACAGCCCGAAGTCGACCAGGCTGCCCGAGGCCGGCTGCCCGTCGACCACCACGTGCTTCTCGGGCAGGTGCCAGCCCCGGGGCCGCGGCATCAGCGTGGCCACCTCGTCGCCCAGCCGGTACTGGCGGCCGTCGGGGCTCTCGAAGCTGATCGTGCCCTCGATGGCGTCGACCAGGTTCTGCTGCCCGCCGAACATGTTCTGCCAGGTCGGGGCGTTGGCGTCCTCGAAGTCGGCCATGAACACCCGGGCCCCGGAGTTGAGGGCGTTGATCAGCATCTTGCGGTCGGTCGGCCCGGTGATCTCGACCCGCCGGTCGGCCAGCCCCTCCACCGGCGCGACCCGCCAGTCCCCCTCCCGCACCGACGCCGTCTCGCCGAGGAAGTCGGGCAGCTCCCCGGCGTCGAACCCCGCCTGCCGCTCCCCCCGCTTGGCCAGCAGCGCCCGCCGGGTCGGCCCCAGCTCCCGCTGGAGCTCGGCCACCAGCCCCAGCGCCTCGTCGCTCAGGACGCCCGGGTACCTCTCGCGTGCCGGACCACGGACCTCAACACCGTCGGGGGATGCCACCGCCAAGCCCTCCGCTCACGAGACGTCCTGTTCGCCCCATTGTATGGAGCCGCCTACGGCGGCACTTGATGCATTCCGCCCGCCAGAATCGGCGGTCGGGTCAGGGGGCGAGGCGCTCGATCTTCCAGCCGCCGGCGGCGCGGCGGTAGCGGAGGCGGTCGTGGAGGCGGTTGGGGCGGCCCTGCCAGAACTCGACGGTCTCGTGGGCCAGGCGGAAGCCGCCCCAGAAGTCGGGCAGGGGGAGCCCGCCGCCGGGGAGGCGGGTGGCCAGCTCGGCGACCCGTCGCTCCAGGATGACCCGGCTGTCGATCACCCTGCTCTGGGGGGAGGCGGCCGCGCTGAGCTGGCTGCCGGGGGGGCGGGAATGGAAGTAGGCCTCGCTCTCGGCCCGGCTGGTCGGGGTGACCCGGCCCTCGATCCGGACCTGGCGCTCCAGCGGGCCCCACCAGAAGACCAGGGCGGCCAGCGGGTTGGCGGCCAGCTCGGCGCCCTTGCGGCTCTCGTAGTTGGTGTAGAAGCAGAAGCCGCGCTCGTCGAACCCGCGCAGTAGGACCATGCGGGCCGAGGGGCGGCCGTCCGGGGTCGCGGTGGCCAGCGTCATGGCGGTCGGTTCGAGCAGGCCGGCCTGCTCGGCCTGCCCGAACCAGCGCCCGAACTGGACCACCGGGTCGGCGTCGACGTCAGCCTCGGCCAGCGCCTCCCTGGTGTACTCCGATCGCATACCCCAGACGCTACTCCGTGGCGATCGCCCTGAGCACGTCGATCCTGGCCGCCCGGCGGCCGGGCCCGACCGCGGCCAGGATGCCGGCGAGGGCGGCGGCGACCACGAAGGCGACCAGCTGCCCGACCGGCAGGGCGAACTCGGTGATGCCCTGGCTGCTCAGGGCCCGCACGATCGTCCAGCCGAAGAACACCCCGACGGCCAGCCCGAGGACGGCCCCGAGGACGGCGATGATCACCGCCTCCCAGCGGATCATCGAGCGCAGCTGGGCGCGGGTGGCCCCGACGGCCCGGAGCAGGCCGAGCTCGCGGATGCGCTCGAAGATCGACAGGCCGAGGGTGTTCACGATGCCGAACAGGGCGATCACGATGGCCAGGCCGAGCAGCGAGTAGAACAGGTTGATGATCTGGTCGATCTGCCTGGCCTGCTCGTCGCTGAACTCGGCCTGGTCGCGCACGGTGACGTTGGGGAAGTCGGCCATCACCCGGTCGACCGCGGCCCGGGAGTCGGCCGGGGCGACCCCCGGGGCGGCCTTGACCAGGATCTGGCTGTCGGCCTGGTCGGCGTAGCCGCGCTCGTAGTCGGGTAGCCCGAGCATGAAGTCGCCGTTCAGGCTGTTGTCCTTGTAGATCGCCTTGACCGGGATCTGCTGGACGCCGTTGCGGGGGAACTCCATCGCGACGCGCTCCCCGACCGTCCAGCCGTTGGCCTCGGCCACGGTGTCCTTCACGGCCAGGCCGCCCGAGGCCAGGTCGCCGAGGTTGCCGGCGGTGGTCTCGGTCTTGACGACCTGCTGGTAGGCGGCCGGGTCGACGCCGAAGAGCGACTTGTTGGCCCCGTTCAGCTTCCACGGCCCAAGGCGGAGCCCGGCCACGGCCGCCAGCTGCGGCTGCTCGGCCAGGCGCTCGGCGGCCTCGGGGCTGAACGGCTGGAAGTTGTCGTTGAAGAGGATGTAGTCGGCCGAGACGGTGTCCTCGAGGATCTCGGTGGTCGAGGCCTTGATCGAGGCGGCGAAGATGCTGACGAAGGCGACCAGGGCCAGCCCGATCATCAGGGCGGCCGCGGTCGAGGCGGTCCGCCGCGGGTTGCGCATGGCGTTCTGGCGGGCCAGGGTGCCGGGCAGCCGGAAGGCGCGAGCGAACGGCCAGCCGATGACCCGGGCCAGGGGCCGCGCGATCAGCGGGCTCAGGATGGCCACGCCGAAGAAGACGATCACGGCCCCGGAGGCGACGTTGACCAGCTGGTTGCCCTCGCTGCGGAACAGGCCGGCCAGCAGCGCGGCCACGCCGACGGCGGTGACCAGCACGCCGAGCACGATCCGGCGCTTGCGGAAGCCGGTCGGGGCGAACGCCGTCTCCGGCTGGAGGGCGGCCACCGGCGGCACCCGGGTCGCCTTGAGGGCCGGCAGCAGCGCCGCCAGCACGGTCACGACGACGCCGACCAGCAGCGACACGACCACCGTGCGGGGCTGGAACTGGATGCCGGTGGCGGGGATGTCGGCGCCGAGGAAGCCGCTCAGCAGGGCCCGTAGGCCGCTGGCGATCAGCAGGCCGAGGCCGAGGCCGACCAGCGACGCCACCACGGCCACGATCACGGACTCGACCAGCACCGAGGTCATCACCTGGCGGCGGCTCGCCCCCAGGCAGCGCAGCAGGGCCAGCTCGCGGGTGCGCTGGGCGACGATGATCGTGAAGGTGTTGAAGATCAGAAACGCGCCCACCAGCAGGGCCACGCCGGCGAAGGCGAGCAGGGCCGTGCCCAGGAACCGCCCGATGGTGTCGTTGATCTGGGCGGCCGAGTCCTCGGCCAGCTCTGTGCCGGTGAGCACCTCGTACTTGGGGTCGGCGATGGCCGCCCGGACCCGGTCGCGCAGTTCCTCGGGGTTGACGCCCTCCACGGCGGCGACGTCGATCTCGTCGAAGCGGCCCTCGCGGTTCATCACCTCCTGGGCGGTGGCCAGGTCGAAGCCGACCAGACGGGCCCCGCCGAGGTTGTCGGCCTCGCCGAAGCCGATCACGCCGCTGACCGTGAACTCGCGGGCCGGGCCCTGGAACAGCACCTTGACCCGGTCACCGACCTTGTAGCCGGTGTCCTCGGCCGTCTTGGCGTCGATGGCCAGCTCGGTCGGCCCGCCCGGGAGCCGCCCGGAGCGGATGGTCGAGCCGGCCGTGAACTGGGTGTCCTGGTTGAACGACACGCCCAGGCTGGGGGCGCCGCCGGTGGTCACGGCCTTGCCGTCCTTGCCGACAAGCTGGGCGTAGCCGGTGACGCTGCCCTCGGCCACCCGCACGCCGTCGACCGCCTTGATCCGCTCCAGCAGGGCGGCCGGCATGGGATCGCGGACCTCGCCGGTGTCGAACCCGCCGAAGGTCTCCTCGGAGCGCACGGCCACGTCGATGCCCTGGGTGACCTGCTTGAACAGGCTGTCGAAGCTGGCCGTGATGGTGTCGGTGAGCACGTAGGTGCCGGCCACGAAGGAGACCCCGAGCACGATGGCCAGGGCGGTCGCGGCCAGCCGGAACTTGTGGGCCAGAAGCCCCTTGAGCGTCGCCTTGCGCATGGCCGCCGTCAGCCCCCCAGCTTCTTCATGAGGTCGAGCACCTTCTCGGCGGTCGGGTTGGCCATCTCGTCGACGATGCGGCCGTCGACCAGGAACAGCACGTGGTCGGAGAAGGCGGCCGAGTTGGGGTCGTGGGTGACCATCACGATCGTCTGGCCGTACTCGTCGACCGAGCGGCGCATGAAGCCGAGCAGCTCGGCGCCGGCGGCCGAGTCGAGGTTGCCGGTGGGCTCGTCGGCGAACACGATCGCCGGCTTGGAGGCCAGCGCCCTGGCCGCGGCCACCCGCTGCTGCTGGCCGCCGGACAGCTCGGCCGGCTTGTGGGCCAGGCGCTCGCGCAGCCCCACGGCGTCGATCACCTGGTCGACCCAGGGCCGGTCCGGCTTGCGGCCGGCGATGGCCAGGGGCAGCTCGACGTTCTCGGCCGCGGTCAGGGTCGGGAGCAGGTTGAAGGCCTGGAACACGAAGCCGACCTTGTCCCGGCGGAGCAGGGTGAGCTGCTTCTCGGACAGCTTGCTGAGCTCGACGTCGCCGATGAAGATCTGCCCCGAGGTGATCCGGTCCAGCCCGGCAAGGCAGTGCATCAGGGTCGACTTGCCCGAGCCGGACGGGCCCATGATGGCCGTGAAGCGGCCGCTGGGGAACTCGACGGAGACGTTGTCGAGGGCCCGCACCTCGGTCTGGCCCTGCCCGTAGATCTTGGTCACCTGGACGGCCCGCGCGGCCAGGGTCTCCTCGCCGGGCACGATGGCAGCTGACATGGGACGGCTCCCCTTCTCGTCATGGATCGTTGCTTGGTCTCGTGGCGAGCCTACGCGACCAAGCAAGCCGATTCGTCGGCCACGGCGCCGATTCGGCTCTCCACCTTTCGGAGGATGCTGGCATCATCCGGGTCATGCATACGGCAGGGGTCGACCTAGGCGGGACCAAGGTCCAGGGGGTGGTCGTCGGCGACGACGGCGCCAAGCTCGGCGAGGCCAGGGGCAAGACCCCGGCCGGGGACGGGGCGGCGGCGGTGGTGGCCGAGATCGCCAAGGTGGTCAAGGCGGCGGCCAGGGACGCCAAGGTGGCGCCGCACAAGCTGGCCGGGGTCGGGATCGGCTCCCCCGGCCGGGTCGACGCGGCCACCGGGGAGCTGTTCGGGGCGGCCAACGTCTTCGGGGCCGTCGACCGGGTGCCGCTGGGGGCGATGGTCGCCGACGCGGTCGGGGTCGAGCGGGTGGTGGTCGACAACGACGTGGTCGTGGCCACCCTGGCCGAGCACCGCCTCGGGGCCGGCCGGGGCTTCGACGACCTGCTCACGGTGTTCGCCGGGTCGGGGGTGGGCGGCGCCCTGGTGCTCGGGGGGCGGCTGCGGGCCGGCGCCCACGGGGCCGCCGGCGAGATCGGCCACGTGGTGGTGGTCGACGGGGGCGAGCTGTGCCCCTGCGGCCGCCGCGGCTGCATGGAGGCCTACGCCGGCCGGGTCGCCCTGGAGCGGGCCGCCCGGGCGGCCGCGGCCGCCGGCCGCCCGACCGAGCTGCTGGCCATCCAGGAGCGCCGGGGCCGCCCCCGGATGACCAGCGGCGTCTGGAAGGCGGCCCTGGACGCCGGCGACCCGCTGGCCCACGAGCTGATCGACCGGGCCATCGAGGCCCTGGGCGCGGCCATCGCCTCGGCCGTCAACCTGGTCGACGTCCAGGCCGTCCTGATCGGCGGCGGCCTGGGCGACAAGCTCGGCGAGCCGTTCGTCCGCCGGGTCGAGACGGCCATGGTCCCCCACCTGTTCCTCCCCCCCTCCGAGGTGGTGGTCCGCCTCGGCGAGCTCGGCGACTACGCCGGCGCCCTGGGGGCGGCCCTGCTGCTGTCCCCGGATGGTCAGGCGGGGGCGAGGCGGTAGACCACGCCGGCCAGCGACAGGGCGTAGAGCTCGCCGGCGGCGTCGGTCCCGAACGAGCTCAGGCTGGGGACCTCCAGGCCGAGGTCGCGCTGCTCGAGCACCTTGCCGTCGCGGGTCCGGGCCGCCCGCACCCAGCCGGAGCAGTAGTCGCCGTACAGGTAGGCGCCGCGCAGGCCGCCGATGCGCCGGCCGCGGTAGACGAACCCGCCGATCACGGTGCAGCCGTCGTCCCGCCCGTACTCGATCACCGGGTCGACGGCCCCGTCGGGCCGGTCGCCGCCGTTGAAGGGATGGCGGCCCTCGCGCCGGTTCCAGCCGTAGTTGCGCCCGCCCGACCCGGCCGGCTCGAAGTCGATCTCCTCGTAGGCGTTCTGGCCGACGTCGCCGATCCACAGGTCGCCGGTGGCGGCGTCGAACGAGAAGCGCCACGGGTTGCGCAGCCCGTAGGCCCAGATCTCGGGGCGGGCGCCGTCGCGACCGACGAACGGGTTGTCGGAGGGCACCCCGTAGGCACGGCCCCCGGCCGGTCGCGGGTCGATGCGGAGGATCTTGCCGAGCAGGGTGCCGAGCGACTGGCCGCTGCCCAGGGGGTCGCCGCCGCCCCCGCCGTCGCCGAAGGCGATGTAGAGGTGGTCGTCGGGCCCGAAGGCGAGCTGGCCGCCGTTGTGGTTGCCGAACGGGTCCTCGATGCGCAGCACCGACCGCTGGGAGCCCGGGTCGGCCCGCCGGCCGGCCATGGCCAGCTCGGCGATCTGGTGGTCGCCCTCCCGGTCGGTGTAGTGGAGGTACAGATAGCGGCCGTCGGGCGAGAAGGCCAGGCCGAGCAGCCCCTGCTCCCCGCCGGCGGTGACCTGGTCGGAGATGTCGGCCACCGGGGCCGGGTCGAGCTGGCCGCCGCGGATCGCCCGCACCCTGCCCACCTGCTCGACCACGTACAGGGTGCGCTCGCCCGGCCGCAGGGCCATGGCCACCGGCTGCTCCAGCTCGGCCACCGGCACGAGGCGGACGTCCGCCGCCCGGAACTGGGCGCTGGGCGCGGTCCCGGCCCGGGCGGCCGTGGTCGTGGGCTCCTCGGTGGTCGACGGCGCCGCCGTCGTCGAGGTGACGCTGGTCGCCGACCCGGCCTCCTGACCGGGGTCGTCCCCCGAGCAGGCGGCGATCACCAGGGCGAGGACGAGGAACGCGGCGGGGCCGCGCAGGGCTGGGCGCATGATGGACATTGTCGTCGGCTACGACGTAGTTTGCTCGCCTGCGGCCCGCTGCCGTAGCCACAGCGACGCGGTCGTGGGCTGCATCGTCCGGTCGGCCACGGCCAGCAGCTCGCCGGTCAGGGCGTCCAGGTCGACCTGGTCGCGCAGGCGGGCCGCGAAGGCGTCAACGGTGCGGGCGGCGTCGAAGCGGCGCCGGTTGAAGCGGCGGTCCACCACCTCCTGGACCCGGCGCCGGGCCGGCTGGAACATCGCCGCCACGGCCAGGGTGGCGGCCGCCACCACCAGGCTGGAGCTCTCCGGCAGCAGCCGGCCCAGGCCCAGCACGACGGCGGCGTAGCCCAGGCCGAGCAGGGCGGTCAGCAGCGTCCAGGCCACCGTGCGGCTGATGATGTGGTCCAGGTCGTACAGCCGGTAGCGCAGGATCGACGCCCCGGTGGCCAGCGGCAGCAGGGCCAGGCAGAGGGCCAGGGACGCCAGCACCACCGGGTCCCGCCCGAAGGCCCCGGCGACGAGGGCGACCAGCAGCAGCAGCGACGCCAGGGCCGCGGCCAGGGCCAGCCAGCGCAGCTGGAGCCGCTCCACCCCGCGGGCGCGCCGGAACCGCACCACCATCGACCCGGCCGCGATCAGCAGCGACAGCGCCACCACGACGATGCCGGCCAGCGCCGCGGGCAGCAGCACAGGGGCCAGGGCCGGGATGGCCAGGGCGTTGCCGTAGTACTCGGGCGCCAGCGGGTCGGACTGGACGACGAGCCCCACCATCGTCACCACCGGCGCGGCCGCGGCCACCCTGGCCCACCATCGCCAGCGGGGCGAGGGCAGCGACCCGGTCGGGGTCAGCAGCAGCACGAATCCGGCGCAGGACAGTGCGACGAAGAAGGACGAGTAGACGAGCCCGACCAGGTGGCGGGCGCCGGGGAGCGATCCGGGCCGGACGAGCAGCCCGTACTTCACGTACGGTTCCACCAGCACGTTGGTGGCCACCCCGAGGCCGACGCCGAGCAGCAGCCAGCCGACCGGGTGGCGGGGCCGGTGGCTGGCCACCAGCGCGCCCACGGTCGTCGCGCTCACCACCACGAGGACGACGGGACCGACCGTGGCGATGGTGGGCGGCGCCGATTCCACGCCCGCGAGCCACGTCTGCGACGCGAGCCACCCCCCGGGAACCAGGCTCAGCATCGTCACGCCGGCGACCGCCCAGGCCAGCACGGCCGGCCAGCGGGACGCCCGGGCCGATTCGGCAGCTGCGCTCGTCGCCATGGTCGCAGTATGGCCGGGCCGCGTCCCGGCAGCGTTACGGGCGGGTCAGCGGGGGCGGGTCGGGAGGGCGACGCCCATGCGGATCAGGAGGCGCTGGACGCGGCGGTCGATGGCGTCGCGGATGCAGCGGACGGACTCGGCGTCCTTGCCCCGCGGGTCGTCGATGCACCAGTCCTCGCTGCGCCGGCCGCCGGCCAGGTCGTCCTGGTCATAGCCCATCACCACGACCAGCTCGGCCCCGTCGAGCAGGGCCGGCGACGGCGGCTCGGTGGCGACCCTGGCAAGGTCGACGCCCAGCTCGGCCAGGGACGCGGCGACCGCCGGGTCGGGGTCGACGGCGGCCGGGCTGGCCGAGACGGCCCGGACCCGGCCCTTGGAGCGATGGGCGAGCAGGGCCGCGGCGACCAGGCTGCGGGCGTCGTCGGCCACCCCGAGGAAGACCACCGTCCGGGCGGGACGCGGGACCGGCCGCCCGTTCCCGCCACCGGGCACGGCGACCAGCCGTGGCGGCGGCCCCCCTCGATCCCTGGCCGCCGCGGCCCCCGAACCGGTCCCACTCATTGCCACCACCGCCCAGCGACGTAGGCACGTACCTAGAAGACGTCACAGCCAGGTCCCAGGTTCCATCCCTATCCGCGCAGATACTGTCAATTCGGTGACACCGGACCTGTCCGGAAGTTGTCGGCTGTCCGGGGCGGCTGCTGTAGTGGGTCGATGCGACGGATCGGGGTGGAGGAGCGCCGGGCCCGACTCGGCCTGCGCCACCACCTGGCGGCCGAGACCCGCACGGACGTGGTCGAGGCGGCCCGCGACCTGGTCGGCCTGCACGGCACCGATCCGGCGACCGTCCACCTGGCCGCCCGGGCGCGGATGCGCGACCCCCAGGTCGCGGCCGTCGAGCAGGCGCTGTACGAGGACCGGACGCTGGTCCGGATCCTGGGCATGCGCCGGACGATGTTCGTCGAGCCGGTCGAGCTGATGCCGGTGGTCCAGGCGGCCTGCACCGACGCCATCGCCGTCCAGCAGCGCCGGCTGCTGCTCACGATGCTCGACCGGGCCGGGCTGACCGACGACCCGGCCGGCTGGGTCGAGGAGGTGGAGAAGGTCGCCGTCCGGGCCCTGGAGGCCCGGGGCGAGGCGACCGCCGCCGAGCTGGCCAGGGACGACCCGCGCCTGGCCCAGCAGATCGTGGTCGCCGCGGGCAAGCCATACGAGGGCCGCCAGAGCGTGGTCACCCGGATCCTGCTCCTGCTGGCCGCCGAGGGCCGCATCGTCCGGGGCCGCCCCCGCGGCTCCTGGGTCAGCGGCCAGTACCGCTGGTCGGTGGTGGACGCCTGGCTGCCGGAGGGCGTCGCCCCCTGGTCGCTCCAGGACGCCCAGACCGAGCTGGTCCGCCGCTGGCTGCGGGGGTTCGGGCCGGCCACCGTCGCCGACGTGAAGTGGTGGACGGGCCTGCCCATGGGTCAGGTCCGCAAGGCCGTGGCCGCCACCGGGGCGGTCGAGGTCGACCTCGACGGCGTGCCCGGCCTCGTCCTCCCCGACGACCTCGACCCGGTGCCGGCGCCCGAGCCCTGGGCGGCCCTGCTCCCCGCGCTCGACCCGACGACCATGGGCTGGGCCGGCCGCAACTTCTACCTCGGCCCGCACCGCCCCGTGCTGTTCGACCGCAACGGCAACGCCGGCCCGGCCATCTGGTGGGACGGCCGCGTCGTCGGCGGCTGGGCCCAGCGCAGGAGCGGCGAGGTCGTCCTGCGCCTCCTGGAGGACGTCGGCGCCGACGCCACCGGCGCCATCGAGGCCGAGGCGGCCCGCCTCGCCACCTGGTTCGGCCCGGTCCGGGTCACCCCCCGCTTCCGCACCCCCCTGGAGCGCGAGCTGGCCGCCTAGCCGGTGGGGTGGCCGGCGCTCAGAACTCGACCTCGGCCGTCTTCACCACCCCGGCGGTCCGGCCGGGTCCCGAGTGGTACCGCCAGTACATGTTGGTGTGGTCGATGACCTTGTCCGGCGACGGTGCGCCCCACTCGCTCAGGTCCTCGGTGGTGTGGGCGTCGCCCACCAGGGTCGTGTCGTACCCGCGGACGAACGCGCCGTGCAGCGTCGACCGGATGCACTCGTCGGTCTGGGCGCCGGTCACCAGCAGCCGGCCCACGCCCCGCTCGGCCAGCACCGACTCCAGGTCGGTGTCGTCGAACGAGTCGCCGTAGTGCTTGTGGACCAGCGGCTCGCCGTCCTCCCGGACCAGCTCCGGCACGTACTGCCACTCATCGCTGTCCCTGGCCAGCTGCTCGTCCGAGTGCTGCACCCAGACCACGGGCACCTGGCTGGCGCGGGCCCTCTCCACCAGCTGGCGGATGTTCGCGACCACCCTGTCCCGGTCGTAGGCGTTCGCGACGACGCCGTTCTGGACGTCGAGCACCATCAGCGCGGTGTTCGGTCGGTCGGTGAACCTGGACATGCGGCCTCCTCCGTCGTCCCTGCACGCGCCGCCGACCGCCCCATCATCACCCGCCGGCCCGACACCTCGCCGAGGAAGCCGACCCAGCGTTGCCCGGGCATGATCTCGAGCTGGTGGACGCGATCGGAGGGGCCGGCTTCGGGGCCGTCGAACTCGCTGGCGATGCGCTCCACATGCCGGCGTTGGTCCATGGACGGCGGTACCCGGGCGGTCCCGGGGTCGCCGCCGCCCTGGGGGAACTGGCGGCGCTCGACCTCCTCGGCGACCTGCTCGGCGTCCTCCAAGGCAAGCTGGCGGGCCTGGTGGCGGGCCGCGTCCTCGCCGGTCCGGAAGCCGCCGGCCTTCACGCAGCCGGTGCAGCTCAGCGCCGCTGTCACCGCGAGCGCCAGGACCCGCTTCGTCGTCTCCACATGCCGCCCAGGACGGCCCGCCCCGGCCCACCAGACCATCGGAGTCCGGCCTCAACTCATGGGGCTGGTGTCCCCGGGTGCGGCTGGGTAGTTCCGGCAACCAGCGGCGCAGCCCAGCCGCCCGAGCCGGTGCCGCCGCCGCTGCGCCGGGCTCGGCCGCCTTCACCTCGCGCTCGCGTTCGCGGGTCTGCTCCCCCTGGGCGACCTGCTGCTCGGCCTCGTCCTCGACCCCGCCCACCGGTCGCCACTTGGCGCCCTGGGCCCTGGCCGAGTGCGGTGGCCCGGCAGCCGGGTGGTCAAGGGTCGCCTGGGGCTGCCGGGCCGTACGGGCCGGCGGTCACTCCGACGGCATCAGGATCCAGAGGAGCGGGTAGACGATGATCTGGCTGCCCGGGATCACGATCAGGGTGACGACGAACAGGATCCTCATCATCGTCGCGCCTATCCCGAACCGGCGGGCCAGCCCGGCGCAGACCCCGCCCAGGATCCTGCCCTGGCGCGGCCGGACGAGCCCCTGACGACGAAACGCTTCCATTGCTGCGGTCCTCCATGACCTCGACTGTCCCTCCCACCCTAGGCGGATCACCCGGCAACGGCATCGGGAATCGGCCCGGGACCTGCCGCGGGCGGGTCAGGGTCCGATCAGGGACATCCCCGATGCCGGTTGCTGTGCTCCCGCCATGACGACCGACGGCCCGCCGACGCTGGCCGATCAGGTCAGCCGGCTGTACGACCTGATCGCCGGCTACCACGCCACCCACCGCGGCTGATCGCCGAGCGGGGGCTGGCCGGCCGCTGCGCTGGTCGCGGCAAGGCCTGGCCGCCGGGCCGGGTCAGGGCGTGGACGGGCTCTCCGGCTGGGCCTCCAGGACCCGCTTGGCGATCTCGGCCAGGGGCAGCTGGCGGTCCATGGCCGCCCGGCGCATGCGGGTGTAGGCCTGGTCCTCGGTGAGGCCGAACTGCTCCATGAGCCGGCCCTTGGCCCGCTCGATCACCTTGCGGGCGGCCAGCTTGGACTCGAGGTCGTCGACCGTTCCCTGGAGGTCGCGGTGGTCGGCCGCCCGGGCCAGGGCGACGCTGACCCCGGCGAGCAGCTGGGCCGGCTGGAACGGCTTGACCAGGTAGCCGATGGTGCCGGCGTCGGCCGCCTGCTCGACCAGGTCCTTGTCGGAGAACGCGGTCAGGACGAGCACGGCCGGGCCCTCGGCGGTGATCTGCCTGGCCGCGGTGAGGCCGTCCACCTTGGGCATCTTCACGTCCATGATCACCAGGTCGGGGCCGAGCTCACGGGCCAGGCGGACCGCCTGCTCGCCGTCGCCGGCCTCGCCGACCACGGTGTGCCCACCCTCGGTGAGGGTCTCGACGATGTCCACCCTGATCAGGACCTCGTCCTCGGCGACGAGCACCCGCGCCATCCTGCTCCTTCCGCCACGTACGTCGGGTAGGCATCGTAGCCCGGAAGGAGGCTGACGCGGAGTCCGGTTGTCGTCCAGGGCCCGCCGTGCCGTCATCCGGTCCCCTCGTGGGCGTGCTCGATGGCCGCGACCTCGGCCCGGGGCGCGATCCGCCAGAAGGCGGCGTAGGAACGCTCCCAGGTATCGAGGATCCCCGCCGCCACCGCCGAGCCGGTCAGCTCGTGGTGGGCGACGATCAGCTCGCGCAGGAACACCAGCTCGATCTCGTCCGGCCGGCGGGGCAGGACCAGCTCGTCGTTGAGCTGGTCGAGGGCGTCGCCGTCGGGGTCGTAGAGGAACAGCTCGCCGCCGCTCATGCCGGCCCCGAGGTTGCGGCCGACCGGGCCGAGCACGATCACCGACCCGCCGGTCATGTACTCGCCGCCGTGGTCGCCGACCCCCTCGACCACCGCGGTGGCGCCCGAGTTGCGCACCGCGAACCGCTCCCCGGCCCGCCCGGCGCAGAACAGCTCGCCCCGGGTCGCCCCGTACAGGGCCGTGTTGCCGATCAGGACCGGGGCGCCGGCGTCGTCGGCCGGTGGCCGGACGACGATGCGGCCCCCGCCCATGCCCTTGCCAACGTAGTCGTTGCAGGCGCCGGTGAGCCGGAGGTCAATCCCGGGGGCCAGGAAGGCGCCGAAGCTCTGCCCGGCCGTCCCCTCGAGCTCGATCCGGGCCCGGCCGGCCGGCGGCCGCGACCCGAAGGCCTTGCCGACGGCCACCCCCAGCCGGGCCCCGACCGACCGGTCGGTGTTGGCGATCGGGTACTGGAGGTGGACGAGGTCGCCGTCGCGCAGCCCCGGCCAGGCGTCGTCGTGGATCCGGTCGCCCAGCTCGGACCGGGGACGCTGGATCGGGTCGGAGGCCACGAACCGGGTCGCCGGGGCGCCGCCGTCATCGGAGGCCCCGGTGGCCAGCAGGGGCGACAGGTCGAGGCTGTCGGCCCGCTGGTCGCCGGTGCGGCGCTGGGCCAGCAGGTCGACCCGGCCCACGGCCTCGTCCAGGCTGCGCAGCCCGAGGGAGGCCAGCAGCTCCCTGGTCTCGGTGGCCACGTACTCGAGGTAGTGGACGACCATGTCCGGGGTGCCGGTGAACTTGGCCCTGAGGTCGGGCCGCTGGGTGGCGATGCCGACCGGGCAGTTGTCCTGGTGGCAGGTCCGGACCATCAGGCAGCCCTCGGCCAGCAGGGCGGCCGTGCCGAAGCCGAACTCGTCGGCCCCGAGCAGGGCCGCCACCAGCACGTCGCGGCCCGTCTTGAAGCCGCCGTCGACCCGGACCTTGCAGCGCGAGCGGAGGTCGTTGGCGACCAGGGCCTGCTGGGTCTCGGCCAGGCCGAGCTCCCAGGGCGCGCCCCCGTGCTTGATCGAGGACAGCGGGCTGGCCCCGGTGCCGCCGTCGGCGCCCGAGATCATGACCACGTCGGCCAGTGACTTGACCACCCCGGCGGCGACCGTGCCCACCCCGGCCTCGGCGACCAGCTTGACCGACACCTCGGCGGTGGGGTTGGCCTGCTTCAGGTCGAACACCAGCTGGGCCAGGTCCTCGATCGAGTAGATGTCGTGGTGGGGCGGGGGCGAGATCAGGGCGACCCCGGGCTGGGTGTGGCGCAGCCGGGCGATCTCGCCGCTGACCTTGTGGCCGGGGAGCTGGCCGCCCTCGCCCGGCTTGGACCCCTGGGCGATCTTGATCTGGAGCTCGACGGCGTTGGCCAGGTACGCCGGGGTGACCCCGAAGCGGCCGGAGGCGACCTGCTTGATGGCCGAGCTGCGCTCGGTGCCGAAGCGGGCCGGGTCCTCGCCACCCTCGCCGCAGTTGGAGCGGCCGCCGACCCGGTTGAGGGCGATGGCCAGCGTCTCGTGGGCCTCCGGGGACAGCGAGCCCAGGCTCATGGCCGCGGTCGAGAAGCGGGCCAGGATGTTGGCCGCCGGCTCGACCTCGTCCAGGGGCACCGCGTCGGCGGCCGGGCGGAGCTCGAGCAGGTCGCGCAGGGCGGCCGGCGGGCGCTCGTTGACCAGGCTGGCGAAGTGCCGGTAACGCTCGAACCCGCCTCCCTTGACCGCCTGCTGGAGCAGATGGGCGCCCCGCTTGGAACCCCGCATCTCGGCCCCCTCGCGGACGGCGAACTGCAGGGCCTGCATCACCGAGGGGTTGGTGGCGTGGTACTCGCCGCCGGGGCGGTGCTTGAACCAGCCGGGGTTCTCCAGCCGCGCCACCTCGGCCTGGCCGGCCTGGTGGCGGTCGAGGGCGTCGCGGGCCAGCTCGTCGAGGCCGATCCCGCCGAGCGGGGACGGGGTGCCGGCGAAGCAGAGGTCGACGACCTCCTCGTCGAGGCCGACGGCCTCGAAGATCTGCGCCCCCCGGTAGGCGTCGAGGACCGAGATGCCCATCTTGCTCATGATCTTGAACACGCCCTCCTCGAGGGCGTCCCGGTACTTGTCCTGGGCGGCCGCCGGGTCCTGACCGAGCCCGGCCACCGTGGCCAGGGTGAGCCGGGGGCAGATGGCGTCGGCCCCGTAGCCGAGCAGGGTGGCCGCCTGGTGGGAGTCGACCGGCTCGCCGGTGTCGGCGACCACGCTGGTCCTGGTGGCCAGGCCCTCCCGCAGCAGCCGCTGCTGCACCGCCCCGATGGCCAGCAGCGACGGCACCGGCACCCGCTCTCTCCGCTCGTCGGCCTCCGCGTCGGTGACGACCAGCAGGCAGGTGCCGTCGCGCACGGCCGCGACCGCCTCCTCGCCGAGGCGCAGGCAGGCGGCGCGCAGGCCGCCCGGGCCCTCGGCCGCCGGCCAGGTGGCGTCCAGCACCCGCGGGCACAGCCCGAGCGCCGGGTCGGCGAGGCCCTGCAGCCCGTCGGGGGTGAGGACGAACCCGTCCAGCTCGACCATCCGGGCCGCCTCCGGCTCCTCCCCGAGCAGCGGGTGGCGGCAGCCGAGCAGCGTCCTGCTCGACAGCACGTGGCGCTCGCGCAGGTGGTCGATGGGCGGGTTGGTGACCTGGGCGAAGCGCTGGCGCAGGAAGTGGCTCACCGGCCGGGTGGTGGTCCCGAGCACGGCCGGGGGCGTGTCGTCGCCCATGGAGGCGGTCGGCTCCTTGCCGGCGGTGGCCATCGGCCGCAGCACGGTGGTGACCAGCTCCCGGGTGAAGCCGAAGGTGGCCTGGGCGGCGACCAGGCGGCGGTCGTCGGCGGGCGGTTCCACGGGCCGGCCGGCGCCGGCGGCCCGCAGGTGCTCGGCCACCCAGGCGCTCCAGGGCCGGCTGGCGGCCAGCTCGCCCTTGATCTGGTCGTCGGTGAGCAGGCCCCGCTCGGGGTTGACGCAGAGCATCTGCCCGGGCCCGAGCCGGCCCCGCCGCACCCGGCCGCGCCCGCCGGTGTCGACCGGCCCGGCCTCGGACGCGCAGACGACCAGGCCGTCCTCGGTCGCCTCCCAGCGCATCGGCCGCAGCCCGTTGCGGTCAAGGGCCGCCCCGACCAGGCGGCCGTCGGTGAAGACGAGGCCGGCCGGGCCGTCCCACGGCTCGGTCAGGCAGGCGTGGTAACGGTAGAAGTCGCGCCGGTCCTGGCCGTCGTCGGTGGCGACGGGCTCGACCGCCGGGACCAGCATGGCCAGGGCGTGGCGGAGGTCGCGGCCGCCCCTGACCAGCAGCTCCACCGCGTTGTCGAGCTTGCCCGAGTCGGAGGCGTCGGGGTCGAGCACGGGCCGCAGCAGGCCCTCGTCCAGCGCGCCCGCCCCCAGGTTCCCCTCACGGGCCCGCATCCAGGCGACGTTGCCGTCGAGGGTGTTGATCTCGCCGTTGTGGCAGAGGAACCGGAACGGTTGGGCCCGCTCCCAGGAGGGCGCCGTGTTGGTCGAGTAGCGCTGGTGGAACACGGCGAACGAGACCGCGAACGCCGGGTCGGCCAGATCCGGGTAGAAGGCGGCGAGCTGGTCGGCGGCGCACAGCGCCTTGTAGGTGACCGTCCGGGTCGAGCAGGAGGCGAGGTACAGCGAGACCTCGGCCGCCTTGGCCGCCTGGGCGGCCCGCCGGCCGGCCCGGAAGCAGCGCCGCTCGGCGTCAGCCTCGTCCACGCCCTCCGCCGCCCGGAACACGGCCTGCTCGATCGCGGGCGCCTTCGCCCTGGCCTGCGCGCCGATGGCGTCGTGGTCGACCGGGACCAGGCGCCAGCGGAGCAGCTCCAGCCCCTCGGCGACCAGCGCCTGCTCGACCACCCGGCGGGCCTCCTTGGCGCTCTCGGGGTCGCGCGGGAGGAAGGCCATGGCCACGCCGAGCCGGCCGGTGGGTTCGGCGACGTCGGGGCCGGCGAAGAACCCGGCGGGCAGCGGCACCAGCACGCCCGCGCCGTCGCCGGTGCGGGCGTCGGCGGCGACCGCGCCCCGGTGCCGGAGCCGCTCGAGCCCGCCGAGGGCGGCGTCGAGGATGGCCCGGCTGGGGCGGCCATGGACATCGGCCACGAAGCCGATGCCGCAGGCGTCGCGCTCGTCGCGGCGCCGGTTGTACAGGGCCCGGCTGCTGGACCCGGCGGCTCGCGGGAGGTGCTCCGTCATCTCGCCTCCGATTGCACTGCTGGGGCGACGCCGGAGCCCGGGTGCCGATGGACAACGATGTCCAGGGACACGAAAAACGGCGCCGCCTGGGCGAGCGCCGTTGCTCTCGAGCCATGAGCGTACGGAGGTGGGTCCGGCACGTCAACAACTGGTGTGACCGGCGGCGACACGCCGTCCCGGGCCTACCCGGAAGGGGTGCTCGTGGGGCGCCGGGCGGCCACCACGCCGGCCGCGGCGGCCAGGGCCAGGAGCACCAGCCCGGCGCCGGTGAAACGCAGCAGCGGGCCGGTGTCCAGCCGCCGCTCGGAGGGCGGCACGGGCAGGCCGGGCACCGGCTCCGGCCGCATGGCCTGCCTAGGGACAAGGCCGAGGCGGACGGCCAGGCGGCCGAGGGCCGCCGGCCGGGCCGGGCCGCCGTCGGCGGGCAGCTCCAGCACGGCCCGCTCGAACAGCTGGCGCACGGCCCCGTCCGGCATCGTCTGCGGGGTGCCGAGCGGCCGGCCGAACCGGTCCCGGGCCCGCCGGAAGTCGCTGGCCGTGGCCGCCGCCGGGTCGGTGCCCAGGTAGACGCGGGCGATCTCCTCGTCGCTGAGCAGGGCCCTGGTCTGCCGGTTGTTCACCGGCGCCCGGGCCGATGGCAGCGGGATGTCGGCCTCGGCCACCGCCTCGACGTCCAGCTTGGCCAGCTGCGGCGGCAGCTCAATGGGCCGCACGGCCGGCGGGCCGCTGGCGGTCGGGACCGCTCCAAGCACCATGGTGTCGAACGCCTGCAGGGCCGGGCCGTCGCTGGTCCAGACCGACCCGAGCGGCCGGCCGAGGACCGCCTTGCCGCCGGCGGCCTGGTAGCCGGTGTAGAAGGCGCCGACCTGGCTGTCCACGACCCGGTAGCCGCCGCAGGCCGAGCCCGTGACGTTGGAGAACAGCCCGCCGGGCACGGGGATGCTGTCGGCCACCGGGTCGAGCGGGGCGGTGTCGACCCGCCACAGCTCGATACCCGACAGGCTCCGCGACGGGTGGGCGGCCAGCCGCCTGCCGTGCTGGCGGACCCAGGCGGCCAGCGACGGGGTCATGGGCCCGCCCTGGGCGGTCGCGCCGGTCAGCACGAAGAAGCGCACCCCGGCGGCGTGGGCGGCCGGGCCGCTCGAGAACTCGGTCACGGTGGCGCCGGTGGCCAGCAGCCGGGCCCGGTCGGCGGGCCCGCTGGCGTTGACCGCCGAGCAGCCCGGCACCTGCTCGCCGACCGTCGCCACCAGCCGGGCCAGGCCGTCGTCGGCCGGGCGGCCGTAGCTGGCCCCCCAGGCCAGGCCCTGGACGACGAGCAGCCCGGCCAGGACGACCCCCGTCGCGGCTCCGACCAACCGGGTCTCCGGGCGCCCGCCGGCGGCCGCCAGCACCGCCACGCCGGCCAGGGCCAGGGAGACGGCCGCGGCGGGGACGGCGAAGGGGAGGGCCTGGGAGGTCGGGTAGCCGAGCGCGACCGCCACCGCCGCCCCGGCGGCCGTGGTCGCGGTCCAGGCGAGCACCCGGGCCGGCCATTGCGCGGTGCCAGGCCTGGCGCCGGACCGGTGGCGCCAGGCCAGGATGGCGGCTGCCAGGCCGGTGGCGACCAGCAGCCAGCTGAGCGGGGCGGCGGCCAGCGACGCGCCGAGGGACCCTCGCCTGGGGGGGCGTCCGAGCAGCCATCCGGCCTGCCCGGCGGTCAGGTCCTGGCCGGCCACCCAGACGGGCAGGACCAGCCAGAGCCCGATCCCGAGCCCGAGGGCGGCCATGGCCCGCCAGGCCTCCCGGTGCCGCCCCTGGAGCAGCTCGGCCACCACCGGGACGGCCAGCACCCCCAGCGCGAGCGGGCTGACCAGCAGGGCGAGCCCGGCCCCGGCGGCGACCAGCGGCAGCCACCGCAGCGCCGGCCGCGCCGGCAGCTCCCAGGCCAGGAGCAGCGCACCCAGGGCGAGCCCGACGGCCAGGACCGTCCCGGTCGCCGTCCGCCCGCTCCGGACCAGCACCGGGTCGAGGGCCACCAGCGCCCCCGCCAGCGCCGCTCCCCCCAGCCGCCACCCGTGCGGCGGGGCCGGACCCGGCCCGGCCGCCGCACCGGTACCGGGTCCGACCCGCATGAGAAGCAGGAAGAGCAGCACGGTCAGCCCAACCACACCCGCCAGCAGGAACCGGCTCGGCACCCTGGCCTCCCGGATCGCCCCCTCGAGCGAGGCCCCCGCTTCCGTCGCCCGCAACCACACCCCGACGCCCAGGGCGTGCAGCGGCTCGATCGGCCCCATCCTCGGGTCCTGGGCCACCAGGCCGCCCTCGCCCTCCCCGGCAGCCCGCACCACCGCCACCTCACCAGCCAGCGTGTCCGGCCCCCCACCCGCACGCCACCCCGCGGCGGCCACCCCCACCACCGCCAGCAGCAAGATCACCAGGGCGGGCCCGGCCACCCCGCCCACCCCAGCCCGAACCCCCGCCGCGCCCCCCTGCGCCACCCGCGCCCGCCGAGCCTCAGCCTGCGCAGCCCTCCGCGCCTCCAACCGCGCGATCCGCCGCTGCGCAGCCTCCTCCCGCCCCACCCGCCGAACCTCCGCCCGAGCCGCCCTGGCCAGCCGAGCCTCGTCCCGGGCGACCTTCCGCGCCTCCTCCTGAGCCGCCTTGGCCTGCCGGGACTCCTCCCGGGCAATCTTCCGCTCCTCGGCCTGTGCCGCCCGCTGCTGCGCCGCCTCGGCCCGAGCCGCCTCCTGAGCTTCGGCCCGCGCCGCCTTGGCCTGCTGCGCCTCTGCCCGGCGGACCTCGGCGCTCGCCGCCCTGGCCTGCGCCGCTTCCTGGCGAGCCGACCGCCGCGTCTCCGCCTGGGCTGCCCGCGCCTGCCGCGCCTCATCCCGCCGGGCCGCCCTGGTCCGGCTCGCCTCCGCCCGCGCGGCCTTCCGGACCGCCGCCCGCTCCACACGCCGCTGCGCCGCCTCGGCGCGGGCGGCCTGCCGCGCCTCGGCCCGAACCGCCCGCCGCTCCGCGGTCTGCGCCGCCTTCGCCTGCCGGGCCTCGGCCCGAGCCGCACGATCCACCTTCGCCTGCGCCGCCTTGGCCTGACGCGCCTCCTCCCGCTCGGCGGCCCGAACCTCCGCCGCCGCGGCTCTGGCCTGGCGGGCTTCCTCCCGAGCGGCGGCTCGGGCCTCCGCCTGCGCCGCCTTCACCCGACGGGCCTCCTCCCGCTCAGCGGCCCGCGCCGCCTCGGCCTCCGCCTTCGCCTGGCGCGCGACCTCGCGCTCGGCCGCGCGGGCCTCCGCCTCAGCCGCCCTTGCCTGACGGGCCTCCGCACGCTCGGCCGCACGGGCCGCCTCGGCAGCAGCCTTCGCCTGGCGCGCCTCCTCCCGGGCCGCGGCGCGCGCCTCCGCCTCGACCGCCTTGGCCTGGCGGGCTTGCTCGCGGCGGGCCTCGGCGTCGGCGGCCTTGGCCCGAACCGCCTCGGCACGTTCGGCGCGGCGCTGCTGCTCGGCCCTCTCGGCCCGCTCGGCCCGGGCGGCCTTGGCCGAAGGTGCCTCGTCACAACCCGTGGAGCGCTCCTCCGCGCCGGTGGGCGGCCGCCTCCCCCAGCGGCGCAGCTGCTCGAGGGTGCCCCGGTCCATTCCCGGGGCGACCTGGCCGGGCCCGATGACCGGCTCCAGCTCGCGTCCGCTCAACCCGATCAGCAGCCCCGACTCGGCGACCGGCAGTCCCCGGCCCGCGGGCGCCTCCGCCACCCGTCCCGGGGCGGCGGCCTCCGGATCCTCCCCGGGGTCCGGCTCGCCGGGCCCCACCGGCCCGGCCACCTCGGGCGCGATCCCCGTGATCGCCGCCCACAGCTCGGCGATCTGCAGCGGCCGGTAGAGGATGGCGCGGGGCGGGCCCGGCGGGAGGGACTCGGGGTGCTCGCCCTCCTGGAGCAGGACCGCCGTGCGACCGAGGAAGCGGCCGTCGAGCACGGCGAAGGCACGGTCGTGGAGGCTGGGCGGCATGTCGACCACGACCACGTCGGCGTGCCGGATGGCGGCGTCGAGCTCCTCGTTGTACCAGTCCAGCACCTTGACCACGCCGGGCTGCTCGATCAGGGAGCGGAGGGCGGCGGCGAGCATGATGTCGCGGGAGACCAGGACCACCCGGAGGGCCGACCCCTGGGGCTCGGGCACCGGCGGCCGCGGACGCGGGCCGGGCCGCGGGGTCCGCTCCGGCTCCTCGGAGCGGACCGGTCCGCCGGTCCCCGCTGTGGGGACGGTCTCCGGCTCGGGGGTGGTCGGGGACGGCTCGGTGGCCGGGTCGCCCGGGCCGCCGGGGAGGCGCTCGACGTCGCCGCGGCCGCCGCTCACCGGCCGGCCTCCGTCCCGCCGTCGGCCGCCCTGGTGGCCGACACGACCAGGTTCTCACGGTAGCCGCGCTGGGCCCGGGAATCGACGTGGCCGGCGATCACGGCCCGGCCGAGCTGCCCGGGCTGCGGGACGCCGGTGAACCAGCCGGCGACCTGGTAGTCGCCCGGCACCTGCATGGTCCCGTCGGGGTTGAGCCCGAGGCGGACCAGGGGCGCGGCGCGGGCCACCTGCTCGGGCGGCCCGCCACCGGCGGAGCAGCCGGCCGCTCCGGCGACCACCAGACTCAGCGCGACCACCCCCCGGCGGACCTCACCCCTGGCCATGGCACACGAGTGGCCTAGCCGGTCGACCGCCGCAGCTGGACGACGAACCCGGTGGCCGCGGTCCCGGAGGCAGCTCCGGGCATGGCAAGCAGGGCGACCAGGGCCACGGCGGCGGCCAGTCGTCGGCGAGACATTCGCCCTCCTCGATGGTCGTTCGTCCGGGGGGACGCGAACGACGACGAGTGGTACGCCCCCCGCGATCCCACCACGCATGCCGTCACGAGCCGATTCGGTCGTCATTATCGGTGCTGACCCCTCCTGCGAGCGCCCCCAATTCTGCGTAGTTCGGATCAGAAGAGGAGGTGAACGGGGTAGTATTTCGTGACTGAATTCTTACGGAAATTGGGTAGACAACTACTTTCAAGGAATTTGAGGCTTCCGAGCGGCTTATCCGGCCACGCCATCCGCTGCCGTAGGCGGCTACGCTGACGGCATGACCGAGGTTGCCCCGCCGGTCCGGCGCCGGCTGTCCGACGACGCGATCGAGCACCTGCACAGCCTGATGGCGGGCTGGCAGCTGATCGCCGACCTCGCCTTCGCCGACCTGCTGCTGTTCCTGCCCGTCGACGGCAGCGAGAGCTTCCGTATCGTCGGCCAGCTCCGGCCCTACACCGCCCGCACCCTCTACCCGGTCGACCTCGTCGGCGAGGTGGTCGAGCCGACCTGGCACCCGTACGTCGAGCGGGCCTGGCGGGAGGGCCGGCGCCAGCGTTCCCTGGAGCCGATCCTGATCGACGCCGAGCCGGTGCGGGTCGAGACCGTGCCCGTCCGCCACCAGGGCGAGATCGTGGCCGTGCTCAGCGTCGAGTCGCCGGAGACCCCGGCCCGCCCCACCGGCCGGCTGGAGGCGTCCTACCTGGGCGCGGCCGAGGCGCTGCTGGAGATGGTGGCCGACGGGACCTTCCCATTCGTCGAGGTGACCGACCCGACCGCCTCGCCCCGCGTCGGCGACGGCCTGGTCGTGCTCGACGCCAGCGGCCGGGTCGAGTTCGCCAGCCCCAACGCGACCTCGGCCTTCCGGCGGATGGGCACCAACGCCCTGCCGCTCGGCCAGCCGCTCCCCCACCGGGCGGCCATCCTGGTCGCCGAGGCCATGGCCGGCGGCCGGCCGGTGGAGTCGGAGATCGAGGCCGCCGGGGCGGTCGCCGACATCCGGGTGGTCCCCCTGCTACGGGAGGCCGGCCGCCGCGGCGCGCTGGTGCTGGTCCGGGAGGCGACCGAGCTGCGCCGGCGCGACCGGGTCATCTCCCGGCGCGAGGCGACCATCCGCGAGGTCCACCACCGGGTCAAGAACAACCTCCAGACGGTGGCCTCGCTGCTGCGGCTCCAGGCCCGCCGGCTCGGGGACCACCCGCAGGCGGTGGCCGCCCTGGAGGACTCGGTCCACAGGATCACCTCGATCGCGCTGGTCCACGAGACCCTGACCGAGGAGTTCGAGGGGGCGGTCGACATGGCCGACGTGGCCCGCCGGGTGGTCAGGATGCTGGAGGGGTCGCTCGGCCGCGAGGACGCCCACATCGAGCTGCACACGGAATCGGTACGGGTGGACGCGGCCGTGGCCACCCCGCTGGCCGTGGTCCTCAACGAGCTGATCCAGAACGCCGTCGAGCACGGCCTGGGTGACGGCCACGGGACCGTCACCGTCGAGCTCCGCGGCGGCGACGACCAGCCGGTGGTCCTGGAGGTCCACGACGACGGTCGCCGGCCCATTCCGGAGACCGGCCACCCGCCCATGCCGGAGACCGGTCACCGGCCCATGCCGGAACCCGACCCCGCGGCACCCGGGCCCCCGGATCGGGAGGGTAGCCGGGGGCAGGTGGTAGCTCAACCGGCTGTCCACGGCCCTCCTGGCGGCCCCGTCGGCGACCCCTCTGGCAGTCCCGCGGGCGGGCTCGGGCTGCGGCTGGTGCGGGCGCTGGTCGAGGAGGAGCTGCACGGCCAGTTCACCCTGACCCACCCCGCCGGGCGGGGCAGCATCGCGACCGCGACCATCCCGCCGGTCGAGCGGGAGGGGTGAGCGGCATGGCGCCCGTGCGGGTGGTGATCGCCTCGCCGCTGGAGGCCGAGCTGGCGGCCAGCATCCAGGAGGCCGACCCGCGGGCCGAGGTGCTGTTCGAGCCGGACCTGCTGCCGCCGGCCCGCTACCCGGCCGACCACCGCGGCGACCCGGCCTTCCGCCGCGACCCCGGGGCCGAGGCCCGCTGGCGGGCCCTGCTGGACCGGGCCGAGGTGCTGTTCGGCGTCCCCGACGACTCGGCCGAGGGCCTGGCCGAGGCGGTCAACGGCCTGCCGGGCCTGCGTTGGGTCCACGCCACCAGCGCCGGGGCCGGCGAGCAGGTGCGCAAGGCCGGGCTGCCGGCCGAGGCGCTCGGGCGGGTGGTCGTCACCACCTCCAGCGGCGTCCACGCCGTGCCGCTGGCCGAGTTCGCCGTCTTCGGGCTCCTGGCCGTGGCCAAGGACCTGCCCCGGATGCTGGCCGACCAGCGGGCCAGGGCATGGCCGGAGGTCCGTGAGCCCTTCCGGGAGCTGTCCGGGCAGACCCTGTTCCTGGTCGGTCTGGGCGAGATCGGCCGCGAGGTGGCCCGGCTGGGCAAGGCGCTGGGCATGCGCACGGTCGGCTTCCGGCGCAGCCAGGGCCCGCCGCCGGAGTGGGTCGACGAGGTCCACGGCCCCGGGCGCCTGGCCGAGCTGGCCGGCCGGGCCGACGCCATGGTCGTCTCCCTGCCCATGACCGACCAGACGGCCGGCCTGATCGACCGGGCCACCATCGAGCGCCTGCCGGCAAGCTGCATCTTCGTCAACGTCGGCCGCGGCGGCGTGGTCGACGAGCCGGCCCTGGTCGACGCCCTCCGCGAGCGCCGCATCGCCGGCGCCGTCCTCGACGTGTTCGCCACCGAGCCCCTGCCCGCCGACTCCCCCCTCTGGACCCTGCCCAACGTGCTCGTCACCCCCCACGCGGCCGCCCTCTCGGCCCGCGAGAACGAGCGCATCACCGAGCTGTTCACCGACAACCTCCGCCGCTACCTGGACGGCCGGCCCCTGCGCAACGTTGTCGAGCCCGGGGTGTACTACTAGCGGATACGCGTCCTCACCCAACGTCGCCCACCAGACCCGGCCGGAGGCCGACGGCTCGGGGGTCTCGACCGCCAGCCGCTGGCCGCCCGCCGAGGTCCATGAGGTCGACCTGCAGGTGACCCCCCGCCCCGCCGGGTTCCCGCCGGTGGCCGAGGTCCAGGCTCCGCCGCCCTTCGGGCCGCTGCTGTTCGTCAACCACAAGCCCAACATGGTCGCCGAGGGCACCTGGCGCTGGAACGGGGACGGCGGATCGACGACGTCCTGGTCCGCTTCCGGGACCACGGGCCCTCGCTCGGCAACGGCGCCTATGCCGCCGGCTCGGCGCCGCCGGGCACATGCCGCGACGCGAAGCGGAGCAATACCTCCATCTGGCGGATGCGCTCGTTGACGACCAGGGCGCCATGGCCCGCGTCGAAGCGGTCGAGCTCGAACGGCTTGCCCAGCTCGGTGAGGCGGTCGGCGTAGTTGAGCACCTGCTGGAGGGGGCAGCGGGTGTCGTTGTCGCCCACCATCAGCAGCACCGGGGTCTTGACCCTGTCCACGTAGGTGATGGGCGAGCGCTCGACGTACAGGTCGTGCCTGTCCTCGGGGCCGCCGCCGAACAGGCTGCGGTCGAACGCCTGGAGGGCCTCGGACTCGTCGGCGTAGGCGGCCAGGTAGTCGGCCACCGGGACCACGGCCATGGCCGCCCGCCAGCCGTCGGGGACGGTGCCGATGGCCTGCAGGGTCACGTACCCGCCCCAGGAGGCGCCGCTGATGACCACCTGGCCGGGGTCGGCCAGGCCGCGCGCGACCAGGTCGTCGCGGCCGGCGACCACGTCCTCGATCTCGGGCCGGCCGGGGTCGCCCTCGAGCACGTCCTGCCAGGCCTTGCCGTAGCCGGTGGAGCCGCGGTAGTTGACCAGCCCGACGGCGTAGCCGTGGTCGACGAAGGCCTGGACCTCGGGGTCCCAGGAGTCGGAGTCGTGGTGGGTGGGACCGCCGTGGACGATCAGCACCGTGGGGTGCGGGCCCGGGCCCGGCGGCACGGCCAGGAACCCGTGGACCTGGTCGCCCTGGGGGTTGGGGAACGTCCAGCTCTCGTAGGCGACGCCGGAGGGGGCGCGCGGCCCGGGCGGCCGCAGCACCGCCTCCTCGGCGCCGACGGCCCGGACCTCGGGCGCGGCCGCCCCCGAGGAGTGGCGGTACCAGACCGTCCCGTCGGGCCGCACCCCGGCCCGCTGGATGGACCCGGCCGGGTGGTCGAGCCGTTCCAGGGCGCCGCTGCGCAGGTCCAGGCGGTGCAGCTCGTCGCGGCCCATGTAGGTGTGGATCAGCAGCAGCGCCCCGCCGTCCGGCCACCAGTCGGCCACGTCGACCTCGCCGGGCAGGTCGAGCTCCAGGTCGGTCCGCTGGTCGCCGGCCGGGTCCCAGATGGCCGGCCGCAGCGAACCCGTCCGGTCGGCGAGCACGGCCAGGCGCCCGTCGCCGGCCACCGGCGAGAAGCCGGCCGAGGCCACGAACAGGCCGAAGCCCTCGCCGTCCCACAGGTCGGCCAGCGGGGCCCCGGCGTCCAGGTCGAAGGCGCGCAGCGCCGGGTGGAGGTTGTCGCCGTGCTCGGCGTGGTGCACGACCAGCAGGCGGCCGTCGCGGCTGACCCCGGCGACGTCGACCATCTCGTCGTGGCGGTACAGCTCCTCGCTGCCCCCGCCGACCTCGCCGACCCGGACCGAGAAGCCGTCCCGGCTCGACACCCCGACCACGGCCAGGCCCTTGGGCCCGAGGGCGAGCCCGGCGCTCCAGGCCGGCTCGACGTCGGCCACCAGCGGCGCGGTCTCGCCCCCCTCGAACGGCTGCTGGAGCCAGCGGCCGACCTCGTCGCCCTTGGAGTCCTGGAACCAGACGACCCTGGCTCCGTCGGGGGTCAGGCCGGCGGCGACGACGCCGGTCGGGTGGTCCGACACCTGGCGGTGGGTGCCGGCGGCCCGGTCCCAGGCGTGGACCTGCCAGGAACCGGAGAGGTTGGAGACGTAGACCAGGTGGTCGGGCTCGTCAGGGGCCCACCTCGGCAGACTCAGCGAGGGGGCGCGGTAGCGCTGCTTCCAGCGAGGCTCGGTCATGCGAGCATCGTACGCATGCCGCCACAACAGAGCATCCTGATCACGGGCGCGACCTCGGGCATCGGCCGGGACGCGGCCCTGCGGCTGGTCCGGGACGGGCACCTGGTCCTGGCCGGCGGGCGCCGGCCCGACGCCTTGGCCGAGCTGGCCCGGACGGCCGGGGGCCGGCTGGAGCCGGTGGTGCTGGACGTGACCGACCCGGCGTCGGTGGAGGCGGCCCGGGCCCTGGTCGAGCGGCGGACCGGCGGCCGGGGGCTGGACGTGCTGGTCAACAACGCCGGCTACGCCCTCCCGGGGCCGCTGGAGGCGCTGGCCGAGCGGGACCTGCGCGAGCTGTTCGACACCAACGTGTTCGGCATGCTGGCGGTGACCAGGGCGTTCCTGCCCGCGATGCGCGAGCGGGGCCAGGGCCGGGTCGTCAACGTCGGCAGCATCATGGGCCGGGTCGCCATGCCCCTGCTCGGCGCCTACAACGCCAGCAAGCGCGCCGTGGCCGCCGTCACCGACGCCCTGCGCATGGAGCTGGCCCCCTTCGGCGTCACCGTGGTCCTGGTCGAGCCGGGCGCGGTCCGGACCGGGTTCGCGTCCCGGGCCCTGGCCGGCCTCGCCCCCTACCGCGACCCCGGCTCGCCGTACGCCGCCGCCCTGGCCGGCACCGACGCCGCCTGGGCCCGGGTCTACCGCCTCGCCCCCGGCCCGGCCTCGGCCGGGCGCACGGTGGCCCGCGCCGCCACCGCCGCCCGCCCCGCCCCCCGCTACGTGGTCCCGGCCCGCAACCGCCTGGTCGTCGCCGCCCTCGGCGCCCTCCCCACCCCGGCCGCCGACGCCGCCAAGCGCCGCATCATGGGCCTCCCGGCCCGGCTCAGGCGTCCAGGGGGGTGACCTCGACGGCGAGCTCGACCGTCCAGGGGCCGCCGCCGACGGACAGGCGCAGGGCCAGCCGCCCGCCGAGGGCGTCGGCGAGCTGGCAGTAGCCGTCTCCGAGGTGGAACCCCGGCGCCGCCGATGGTGTATGGATTGGCGAGACCGAGTCCGTGGAGGGCCGACCACTGGACGAGCAGGAACTCGTCGAGCAGGCACGAGGGGGCGATGCGCGTGCCTATGAGGCGCTGGTC
>DASUPQ010000283.1 GCA_036280995.1 Actinomycetota bacterium
GTGAGGCTGGCCGACGGCACCACCGCCGGGGTCGGGGACTGGGTCACCACCCGCCGCAACAACCGGCTCCTCTTGACCCATGGCGGCCGGGACTTCGTCAAGAACGGCGACACCTGGACCGTCACCCACCGGTTCGCGGACGGCTCCCTGACCGTGGTGCACCGCCGGCACCGTGGCCGGGTCACCCTGCCCGCCGGGTACGTCGCGCAGTACCTGGAGCTGGGGTACGCGGTGACCGCGCACCGGGTGCAGGGCGACACCGTGGACACCGCGCACCCGGTGGTCACCGAGCAGACCAGCCGGGAAGCCCTGTACGTGCTGGCCACCCGGGCCCGGCAGCACACCACCCTGTATGTGGCGACCGACCCGCCGGTCGACGTTGCCACCGAGCACGCCCCACCCGAACCCCGCACCGCCCGCGACGTCCTCGAACACGTCCTTTCGAACCCGACCGCGGAGCTGTCCGCCACCGAGACCATCGCCGCCACCCTGGCCACCGAAACCAGCCTGCCTGTACAGACCGCGAGGTACGGGCACGCCGCCGACACCGCGCAGGCCCAGCCGGAGGCCGTTGACTGGGCCGGTCATCTGCGGGACCGCGCCCAGCTGATCCGCGACCTCGCCCACGCCCGGCACCGGCCACCGGACCCACCCGCACCGCTACCCCCGGTGCTGCCCGACCGACCGCTACCCCGGCGGGAGCGGCACGGACCGCGGCTGCGCCGATGACACCCCAGCCGGGAACCCCCCCGGCCGGTGACGCACAGCAGCATCCACAGGAAGGGAGAACCGTGATGAGGAGACGACGCCGAACCAGGCCCCAGGACGGCACCGGGCAGCCCAGCGTGCCGGCGGTGATGCGGGACCAGGTGGCCGCGCTGATCCGGCACCGCGGCCACGCGATGCCGTGGGCGGCCCGGTCCGCGCTGGTGGAGGCGCACGGCTACCTGACGATCCCCGCGCCCAGCCACCTGCCCGGTGGCCCCGACGGCCGGCTGGACGAGAAGGAGACCACCCGGGAGGCGGTGACCCGGATCCGGTGCCGGCTGCTCGCCCTGATCGACCCCACCACCGGGTGCACCAGCGACGGGTCGGACCCGTATGCGATCGGATTCGCCGCCGGGCAGCTGAACCAGGCCCTGCACGAACTCGACCCGATGCCCGCCGCATGACCCGCCACGACGAGCACCGAGCCGACCGGCCGGTCGTGCTGGCTGTGGTGGCCCCGCCGGCGGGCATCGACCGGGCTCGCACCCTGCTCGCCGAGCTGGCCGACCGCGGCGCCGAATGGTTCGGGCACGGCGAACACCTGGCGGTGCTCCGGGCGTTCGACACCCTGGAGGACGCGGCCACCACCCGGTGGCCGCCGCCCGGCCCGGCCACCGGGATCACCGACCCGCACCCGGTGCTGCTGGAGGCCTACACCAGGCTCCGCGAGGCCGCCACCGGCGACGACACCCCGTGCCTGGACCAGGTGCGGATCGCCCTTGCCGCCGCGTACCTCGCCGACACGCTGCGGGCCGGGCCATGACCACCGGGAGCAACCTGTACGGGGTGCACCACGCCGGGCTGGTCGGGGCGATGGCCTGGCTGCTCACCCACCCCGACACCCCGCCCACCGAGGTGGAGCTGCGCGCCGTGCTGGCCTACCGGTGCGCGGTCCTGGACGCCCAGCGCCAACTGCTGGACCGGGCGATCCGGGGCGCCGACGTGCACCGGGTGCTGTTCGGGCACAACCACACCCGCAGCCCCCTGCACGCGGTCGCCGCCGCCCCACCCCTGGCGCTGGCCGAGCTCGTGGAGCAGGTGCCCCGCCACCCCGATGTGCTGCCCGCGCTCACCGACGCCCTCACCGAACCCGTGTCGCAGACACCTCCGGTGGTGGCGGCGTGGCGGGACGCCGCCCGGCACGCCTTGCTCGCCACCGATATCGTCACCAGCGCCGGCGCCACCGGGTGGGCCGACCACCCGGGGCTGGCGTGGCGGCTGGTCGCCGACACCGCCACCACGATCGAGGCGCTCACCGTGCTGGACGGCCGGCTGGCCGCCACCCCGGCGGCGCGGCGGCTGCTGCCCGGTTGGGCCAGGCTCCACCGCAAACAGGCATCCGTGGTGCGGATGCTCGCCAACCACACCGCCCGGGTCGCCGGCTCCGGGCCACTCGACCCGGGCACCGACACCCTGGCCCGCAGCCTCACCGTGTCCCGGCCGATGCCCCTGACCCACCCCGCGCAGCTGCCGGACGGCATCCGGGCCGCCGCGGTGCTCGCCGCCCGGACCGTGCCGACCGCGAGCGAGCTGCGGAAGATCGCCGCCGCGCACGCCGACCTCGCCCACACCTGCGCCCGGCTGCTCCCCGACCAGCTGAGCGAACTGTGGGACAGCTACACCGACCGGGCCGCCGCCTACCGGGACCTGGCCGGGGCCGCGAGCCGGGTCGCCAGCATCCACCGCGGCGGCGGCCTGGTGCTGGTGCAGACCGCCGAGCTCACCCGGCTGCTGCACCATGCGGCCGCGACCAGCCCTCGGGACGCCGTGGCGGGGGTGCTGGCCGACCTGGACACCGCCTACCCGGGGTTCTCCCGTGCCCTGGCCGGCCGGGTCAGCCACGGGCTCCAGACCGGCGCGTACCTGGTGCCGCACCCGCACACCCTGGAGCACCGGTGGGAACACCCCCGGCCCGGCCACCCGACCGCCGCCCGGCTCCACGAGACCGCCACCCGACTGGGGGTGGGCGACCGTAGCGCCGACCGGCGCGCCGCCGACCAGGCCGCCGGCCTGCGCCGGCCCGGCCGCCGCCCGGCCCTCACCCCCGACCAGGTCACCCGCCGCCCGGCAGCTGCTCCACGACGGGAACCACACCCAACGACAGGTCGCCGCCCAGCTCGGTGTCGGCCTGTCCACCCTCAAACGCGCCCTCCACGCCACCACCGCCCCCGTCGACCGCGCCGACGTCCACCACGACCGGCCGAACACCGTCGACCCACCGCCCACGCCGACCCGAGGCGCGCTGACCACAACCGTGCTGCGGCAGGCCCGCGAACTCACCGGCACCGGGCACACCCTCCTGCAGGTCGCCGACCAACTCCAGGTCGGCATCGACAAGCTGCGGGCCGCGCTGCGCGACCCCCGTGAACCCGGGCCGCCGGTCGCCGACCCCGCCCGCCGTGCCCTCGCCGCCGCGCTGGCCGGGCAACCGGTCGCCCGCCGCCCCGTCACCCCCGGCCACCCGGTCCCCACCCCTCGGACCACCCCACCCCCTGCGAGGCAGCAATCATGACCACCAGCAGCAGCAGCAGCAGCGGCAGCGGCCGCACGAGCAGCAGCACGAGCAGCAGCGCCGGGCGCGCCGACCCCGGCAACCATGATCGTCTTCACCCCCCGCGGCCGGGCCGCCCTCGACCGGCTCGCCGCCACCCTCACCACCGGCTGCGACACCGACAGCAGCCTCGACCAGATCGCCGGGGTGCTCGAGCAGGTGCTGCACGCCCCGCTGGACGACCTCGCCGCCGCCCTCACCCCGACCCCCGCGTCGACAGGGACCGCGCCGCCCACTCTGCGGCGCGACACCACCAGCCGGGACCGCACCCG
>DASUPQ010000284.1 GCA_036280995.1 Actinomycetota bacterium
TCGCAGCGGCTCGATGATCGGGACTGCCCGACGCCGACGACCCTTGGTCGTCTTGGTGACGAGGCCGCCGCGGCCCGGATACGTCTGACGGACAACGTGCAGCAAACCGCGGTTCAGATCGATGTCGCCCACAAGGAGCCCGGAAACCTCGCTGATCCGTAGGGCAGTCGTGGCGAGGATCGTGACGATGTCGCCGTACGACGGATGGTCGCCCGCCTCGATCACCCGGGCGACCAGCCGTTCCAGCGAGGCGACATCGGGCAGCGCCAGGTCTCGCGGACTGTCGGACTCGCCGGCTGCGGCAGAGCGGCCGGCGGTGCGGCGCCGGGCTCGGTCCTTGGCCGGGTTGCGGACGATGATCCCATCGCGCACCGCTTCGTCCAACACCAGCACGAGGGCTGCAACGGTGTTCTTGACCGTCGAGCGGCCGTAGCTCTGCTCCCAATCGTCGATCGCCCGGTCGACGAGCCCGGTGCTGATCATCGTGACTGGAAGGTGCCCCAAGGTCGGCACCACACGATGCTTCAGGCCTGCGGCGTAGGGGTCGTACGTCGACGTCGGATCGATACCGCGGGTCCAGCGGTCACCGATGCCTTCGATGTAGCTGGCCAACGTCTGCCCCGAGTCGACGCCCGTCCGAGTGACCCGCTGCATCCGCTCGACCCAGGCTTCCGCGGCCTCTCGGCTCGCATGGCTGCGCTTGAGCCCCGCCCGTTGGTGAGATAGTGGATCGGTCCACCGCACGCGGGCCCAGTACCGCGTGCCACGGGCGCCGGCGTGCTCCTCGATGTCGACGGTGAGCCGTACACCGAGTGGCGGAAGTATGTGGCCGCCCGCAGCCATGCCAACTACGCTGCCACAGCCTGTCAACTACCCGTACAGCCCGTGCGTGCCGGTCCGGTCCCAGGCGGAACCTGACGTGCCGGCGCAGTCCGGCTCGTCCAAGAGGCTCGTGACCTAACTGTTATCGAGGATCACCTGGGGGTCCGATGTCAGACGTTGGCGAGCTGGGTCTGCAGTGGCGGGACAGCCGTTCCGGGGATTGAACCGGCGCACCGGCCGGCGCCGGCGAACGTACCGCAGGCGAAGGACACCGACGCCCCCTTTGAGCCGCACCCGGTATTGGGCAACGCCTTGGTCACGAGGCCGACTTGGAGGCGATCCGTGTCGATGGACTCAGCCGGTCGGGCCGCGTCGGTGACCATCGCTGTCATGTCACGAGTGCGCAATCAGCGACCCATCCCCGTGGAGCGACTCGCAACCGTCACCCGAGCGATGCAACCTCGAGTGCAGCCTTCACCCGGACGGTGCAACCTTCGCCCGGACAGGACACCTGCTGTTGTTGGCAGGGCACACGGTCGGTCGCAACGGAGCGTGATCGAGACGGGCACAGACCCGTGAATAACCCGCGTGAAGGCAGGGGTGACCGTCCGGCCTGGTGACCCCAGGTCGGGGTGAGAGGTGGCCGCGTCGGGCTCAGGCGGCGGGGTCGAGAATGACGGTGTGGCCGAGTCGTTCCAGCTGGGCGACCAGCCGGCGGGTGTGGGCCTGGTCGTCGCGGCGGCGCAGCCAGTCCACGCCGAGGTCGTGGTAGGGCTCGTCGCGCAGCAGCATGTGGTAGGCGCAGACCAGGATCGAGTGCCCGACCGCCATATTGGCCCGGCCGGCGCCGCGGCGGGCGGTGAGCCGGGCGTGCTGGGCGGTCAGGTAGTTGTCCTTGCTGCGGGCCACCGATCCGGCGGCCTCCACCAGCATCGCGGCCAGCCACTTGTTGCCCTTGCGTGTCCCCGCCGGCCTGCGGCGGCCGGCGGACTCACGCATGGCGGGCGCCACCCCGGCCCAGGCTGCCAGGTGCGCGGCGGAGGGGAACTGCGTCATGTCGCCGCCGGTCTCGGCGATGATCACCTGCGCGACCTTGACCCCGACGCCGGGGATGGTCTGCAGCAGCTCGATCTGGTGCGCCCACGGCCGGCAGGCCTCCGCGATCGTCTGGTCCAGCTCGGCGATCGCCCGCTCCACGTGGTCCAGCCGGTGCAGCAGGGCGGCCGCCAGCCGGGCGTGGTCGGCGTCGAAGTTCCCGGTCAGGGCCTCGGTGAGGGCCGGGATCTTGGCCCGCATCCTCCCCTTTGCCATCTCGGCCAGCACCCGCGGGTCGCGTTCGCCGGCGATCATCGCGGCCAGCATCGTGCGCGCCGACACCGTGGTCAGGCTGGACGCCACCGCCGAAATCTTGATGCTGGCGTCCTCCAGCATCTGCTCCAGCCGGGTGGTGTCGCGGGTGCGGTCCCCGTACAGCTGCATCCGGTACCGGGTCAGCATCCGCAGGTGCCGGATCGGTGGTGGCGGCACGAACGAGGGCGCCAGCAGCCCGTGCTCGAGCAGCTGCGCGATCCACTCGGCGTCTTTGACGTCGCTCTTCCGACCGGGGACCGCCTTCATGTGCGCGGCGTTGACCAGCCAGGTCTGCATCCGCTCCTCCAGGCAGTACAGCACCGGCTTCCAGTACGTCGAGGTGGACTCCATCGCGGCCAGCGTGACGCCCTCCGCGACCAGCCAGTCCGCCATCACCTGCAGCGACCGGCTCATCGTGGCGAACGTCCGGGTCTGGCTGACCCGGCGCCGCCTCGGTCCCGGGGTGCGCACGCACACCGTCACCGACTTCTTGCTGACGTCGAGCCCGGCCACCCGGTCGAACAGCACCTCCATCGCGACCACTCCTTCCGGTCCATGATCGATCGCGACCGTCGCCCGGAGGATCCTCTGGTCAGGACACAGACCCTCGCGCTCGCAGCAGCACTCCAACACACCCGAGAACCCCGCGTCAGACACCTCTACGGGCTCACCCGCACCAGTGTGAGTCGACGTCGCCGGGCGACCCCACCATTCTCATCACCCGGCACGGGAGGGCGTAGCCGTCCCAGGGCGGGCACACCTCTTGCACCCGTGTTACCGAACTTGATTGTTGCGTATGACGCAACCGGATTGGCCGTTGGTTCTCCGCGCGCGTTGCCCCCTTGAGGTGCGTGTCGGACCGGCGGCCGCGGACCGCACACCGGGCCTGGTCGACCGCCGGTTCCGGGTCGAGGCGCCGAACCGACTGCGCGTCGCGACTGCAACTGTGCCCCTGATGTCGTCGACGTGGGCGGGCGCGGGCCGGCGCATCGGCGGCCACTGGTTCGGTCGGGAGGCCGATCGGGCCCGGGGGGTGCGGCTACTGGTAGCTGACGAAGCTGACCGGTGGGCGGAGCCGCAGCACCTCGGCCGGGTGGAACATGTCGATGTCCTCGTCGAGGAACAGCTTGAAGCCGATCTCGAACCGGTCCGGTCGCACCACCCGGCGGTAGGTCGCGAGCTTGTCCGCCCGGGCGCCGAACCCGTCGACGTGCTGCACCATCGCCAGCTGCGGGCGGGCACGCACCGCGCCGATCCGGCGCACCATGCCCGGCTGGAACTGGTGCACCACGAACACCTTCTGCGGCAGCCTCCGGTCCGCGACCAGGTCGGCCAGCCACGCCGAGACCCGGTTGATCTCGGCCGCGTCGACCTGGCCGATGGTGCGGCCCGGCATCTCCCCCGGCGGCATCCGCCATTCCGGGTCCAGCGCCAGGCCGACCCACGGCTCCCGCAGCGCCCACTCCCACCGTGTCGCGGCGGTCAGGAAGTCGGTGCGGCCGGGCTGGATGTCGAGCACCAGCAGCGCCCGGTTCCGCCGCGCCGCCTCGACGTACCGCCGCACCTGTTCGCGCGCGATGTGGTGGCTGTAGTCGCCGTCCGGGCCCGGGTGGCCGTCGGCGACGGTGACGATCAGCTCGTAGACGATCTGTACCCGGCGCCCCGACACGGCGTACGGCGCGGCGGTCCGGCGCAGTACCTGCGCGATGCGCTCCGGGGTGTCCTCGCCGAGCACGCCCAGCGACCCGGTGCCGGCGGTGCCGTAGTAGGCGACCAGGAAGTGCTCGGGAAAGATGCGTCGCCCACCCATCGGCAGCCGCGACGCCCGGGTCGGGGACGCCGTGGCGGTCGGAGCCGGGGCGGTCGGAGCCGGGGCGGTCGACGGCGGCCGGTAGGAGGGGCTCACCGCCGTGGCCGGCGGGGAGTCAGCCAGCGGCGACGGCTCGGGTGACCGCACCGCCTGCGCCGCCGCCACACCGATCACCACCGCGGCGGCGGTCAGCACCAACAGCCGGAGCGTCCGGTGTCTCATCCCCGCACCATAGGCCGAGTCCTCGACGAGATCGCCGACCGTCACGTGCCGCGCCACCTCGACCGGCACGAGGTCCGCTCACCCGGACCGGGAACCCACCGCCAGCTGCGGCACCGCTGGACCTCGGCTGCTCGCGTTGCACGATCGAGGGCGGCCTGATGGAAAAGGCTCACAGGCACCGCCATCCGATCAGCCGTTCGTGACCTCAGTTACCCGCGGGGCCCCGATCCGCCGGGAACTCGTTCGGCTCCGACCAGGATGGAGGGGTCTGGTCCCGGGGCGGCTCGGCCCACGAGCAGCCATACCGGCCGGCACCGCGAACCAGACTGATCGGCTCGGCATGTCGCAGAACGGGGCAGCCGCTGGAGCACTGCGACCACTCCGGAGGCCGCCGGTCTTCATCGAGGGCTCGGGGCGGCGGGGCGGGAAGGGGTGATCCCAGCCGAGCAGGCCTCGCGATCTTGACGAATCCGCAGGGCACTGGCGAACGCTGGCTGTGGCCGGACCGGCCACGCCCGCCGTGAGCGCGCCCGCCGGCACGCCATGGCTGTGTCGCAGACAGCTCAGTCCGGCCGGTCCCCCAGGGTGCGCTCGGCAGCCGGCTGCCGTGCACCCGGTTGGCACCCGCTGAGGCTGAGCCGTACGGCCTGCTCGAGGCTGTCGTGGATGGGCAGGACCTGATCCAGGCCGGTGATCTGCAGCATCTTCGACACCGCGCGTTGGGGCCCCACCAGCCGCATCGACCCGCCGGTCGATGACGCCTGGCGCCAACCGCTCACCAGCACGGCCAAGCCGGTCGAGTCAATGAAGGTGAGCCGAGTCAGATCCACCACGAAGTGCGGTGAGCCGGCCTGACTCAGCAGGGCAGTCAGCCGGGGGGCCTCGGCCATGTCGATCTCGCCGACCAACTCGAGAACCGTGCACCCGCCAGAGTCGCTCCAGTGCGCAGACATGCCCGCACCCTCAACGGCCGGGTCGGGTCGGGCGGCAAGATGGCGGTCGCCGTCGGCCCCGGGTGGCAGACCATCAGCAGGCATCGCGATCACCGCGCATCGTTGGGCTGGTGTCGGTTGGCTCGGACCGGTGACGACTCGACCAGCGGCATAGGAGCAGATCGTGCGATTCCCGGCAAAAGGACGCGCAGCCGCCAGCAGCCACCACCTCAGGGACAGCACTCATCTCGGCATCTATCGAGAGCCAAGATACATCGTCGGCGAGTCGGCAGCCGGTGCGGGCCGTCCGTGCTGCCGGTGTACTGCGCAGGTCTTTGTCGTGCCGTACTCGGCGACCGCCACTGGCCCCACCTGTTGGCGGTGCTCCCCGGACCCGGCGGCGGACGGCTCGGGTGCGGGTGGCGCGGTAACCACGCCGCTTCGAGCGGGCCGGTTACGTGCGAGCGCGTCCGGTTCGGTGACCTTCCTTGCATGCGCCAAACCGAAAACGCAACTCACAACCGTTACAGCGGCACCCATCCGAAGAACCGCCGAACCGCGGGTGCCCAGTCGACGACGGTGCCGTCATCGTCGGGGAACCGACCGCGCAGGGAGACCCGCACATCGCAGGGCTTCTGCATGCATGCCCGTGGGATCGAGAACCGGACCCGGTCGGGCCCGGTCGCGTCGGCGCTGATGCGCAGACCCGCGCAGTCGACGTGTTGCCCGGTCCCGTGGAAGGTGTTGACCCGGCGCAGCTCGATCGCGTCGGAGTTGGGTATCGCCACGCTGCGGTACTCGGGACCGGGATTGTCCGCGACGGTGTCGACCCACAAGGCGACACGGTCGTCGAAGTCCAGGTCACCGACCTCTGTCGTGACGATCACCCGGTTGCCCGCTGGGCCGCCGTTGTTCACGCGTACCAGGTCGATGTCGGAGGACGATCCGCCGGTGTCGCCGACGGCATCGTGGAACTCCCTCACGTCGGCGTGGGCCGGTGCCGACACGATCATGGTGGACATCACCACGGCGGCTGCCGAGGCCGCGACGACTCCACAGTGATATGCGCGCATCGTGAATCCTCCGGGCGCGACGATCGGTGTTTCCCATGATAGGTGGATCGGGCGTGGATCGGGCGGCGGTGTCAGTCGGTCCGCTACCCGGTACCGGCTGTCCCAGATCCCCCCGCCGTCCGACCGCAGATGGCCAGCATGAGGGCCGGCAGGCTGGCGGGCCAGGGCGATCGACGGCAGCTTCGATCCCCGGATCACGCGGTGGATCGCGCAGCCGCCACCCGGTCTGCGGCGCGTTAGCGACCCGGACTGGCGGAGCCGGCGTCGGCTGCTCACCGGCCGGGAACGCCTTGACCACAAGCGATTCGCCGACACGTGGAACGGCTGCCTCGACACCCGACCCATCCGGCCAGATCCTCACCGCCTGCAGGCCAACCGCCACTCCCAAGTCCGAGCCTGGTGAGGTGATTGTGTCGGCTGGCCGCGGGGAGGGACAATGACCCCGGACTCGGCGGCGCGGGCGCCGGCACCGGCCCAGGCCGGGTCGCTGGTAGGGATGCCACATGTCTCGGCGATCGGTGAGCCGCGTTGGATGTCTCGCGGCGTACGCAGTGGTGTGGACCGGTGTCGTCGCCGGCTGGGCCGGGTGGCCCGCCGCGGCGGGCGTGCCGGGGGTGGCGGGCGACATCAACGCCGACGGGCACGCCGACGTGGCGGTCGGTGAGCCGTTCGATGCCGACCTGGCCGGCGCGGTGCACGTGTTCTACGGCACGGTGGGCGGTCTGGTCGCCGACGCGTCCGGGACTGCCCGGGACGACCAGCTGTTCACCCAAGACACCCCCGGGGTTCCCGGTGTCGGCGAGGTCGGTGACGCTTTCGGCGAGAGCACTGTCACGGCCGATTTCGACGCCGATGGCCGGGCC
>DASUPQ010000285.1 GCA_036280995.1 Actinomycetota bacterium
CCTGGCCCGCTGGACCCTGATCGGCCCCGACGGGCGCCGGGTCACCCGCGAGGTCGCCATCCGGCTGTACACCCTGACCGAGCTGGCGGCCATGCTGGACCGGGCCGGCCTGGAGCTGCTCGAGGTCCACGGCGACCTCGAGGGCGGGCCGCTGGAGCTCGACTCGAGCTTCCTCGTGACGCTGAGCGCACCTGCCGGCGAGGGAATCAGCTGAACTCTTGAACCACTCATTCGTCGCTCTGGGGTGCGGGCAGGGAGCGGGATGGATCTCGGCCTCGGTTTCGACCAGGCCACCATCGCCGACCTGGCCGAGCCCAGGTCGTGCTGCGCCTGCCCGGGTAGCCGACCGGGGAACCTGCCGGTCGGAATCTACCGATCGTCGGCCGGAGGCCGACGCCGAGCCGTTGTCAGGCGGCGGCCGACCATGGCGCCGGCGCTCGTCACCAGCTCGCGCTGGAACCGGTCGGCGGCGGCGGTCAGGTGGGCCAGCTCGTCGGGGGCGAGGCGCAGGTCGGCGGCGGCCGCGTTCGCCTCCACCTGGGCGACCGACCTGGCCCCGGGGATGGCGACCACTCCCGGGTGGTGGACGACCCAGGCCAGGGCGACCTGGGCCGGGGTGGCCTGGTGGGCGGCGGCCAGCTCGCGCAGGGCCGACAGCACCGGCCCGGCCCGGCGCAGGTTCTCGGGCGAGAACAGGAGGTTCCGGGCCCGGACCCCGCCGGGGGCGGTGGCGGCGGTGTACCTGCCCGCCAGCACCCCCTGGGCGAGGGGGCTGTAGGCGACGATCAGGCGGCCGGCGGCGGCCGCGTGCGGCAGCAGGTCCCGCTCGGGCTTGCGGGTGAGCAGGCTGTAGCGGACCTGGTTGGAGACGACCGGCCCGCCCAGGGCGGCCTCGGCGGCCCGCCAGCGGCCGAGGCCGTAGTTGCACACCCCGGCGTGGCGGACGAGCCCGCCGGCCAGGAGGGTGCGCATCCCGGCCATGGTCGAGCGCTGGGAGACCAGCGGGTTGGGCCAGTGGACCTGGTACAGGTCGAGGTGGTCGCTGCCGAGCCGGGCCAGGCTGCCCCGGGCGGCCGCCGCCACCCGGTCGCGGGTCGGCCAGGTCGGGGTGACCTTGGAGGCCAGCACCACCTGGTCCCGGGCCGCCGGGTCGGCCAGGGCGCGGCCCAGCAGCCGCTCGGACTCGCCGCGGCCGTACAGCTCGGCGGTGTCGATCAGGGTGATGCCGAGCTCCCGGGCCCGGTCGACCACGGCCAGGGCCTCGGCCGGCCCGAACTGGGTGCCCCAGCCCCACTCGGGGGAGCCGAACTGCCACGCGCCCAGGCCGATGACCGATACCCGCAGGCCGCAGGCCTCGACGTAGCGCACGCTGGCGTCCCCTCCACAGCTGGCGTCGGGGATGCAGCATTCCGCGCCCCGGCGGATCCAAACCCGTGCCGGGCGGCGGATCAGGCGGTGCGGCGCCCGGCGAAGGCGCGCAGGTCCAGCACCGGCGCCATGGGCGCCGGCGCGGAGGCGGGGACGGCCGCGGCCCGGGGGCGGGGCGGCAGGAACCCCACGACTGCCGGGGGCGGAGCCCCCCGCATCCCCCCCGAACCCACGGCCATGGCCTCGGCCAGGGCCAGGGTCTCGGCGACCTCGAAGAACAGCTCGGCCAGGGACAGGTCGAGGGCGGCACAGACGGCCTCCAGGACCTCCGAGGAGGCCTCCTTGCGGCCCCGCTCGACCTCCGACAGATAGGTCAGCGACACCCCGGCGGCCTCGGCGACCTCGCGCAGGGTGCGGCCCTGGCCCTGGCGCCGCCGGCGCAGCGCCTCGCCAACGGCCTCGCGCAGCCTCACCTGCCCACGACCTCGTCGACCAGGCCGTACTCGAGCGCCTCGGCGGCCGAGAACCAGGTGTCGCGCTCGGTGTCGCGGTGGATGCGCTCGACCGGCTGGCCGGTGGCGTCGGAGAGGAGCTGGTCGATGCGGGCCCGCTGGCGCAGGATCTCCTCGGCGGCCCGTTCCAGGTCGGTGGCCTGGCCCTGGAACTGGCCGGCCCAGGGCTGGTGGATGAGGACACGGGCGTTGGCCGTGGCCCGCCGGCGGCCCTTGGTCCCCGAGGCCAGCAGCACCGAGGCCATCGAGGCGGCCATGCCGGCGCAGGTGGTGGCGACCGGGCAGGCGAGCTGGGTGATGGTGTCGATGACGGCCAGGCCGCTCAGGACCTCCCCGCCGGGCGAGTTGATCCGCAGCTCGATCGGCGCCTCGTCGTCCTCGCCCTCCAGGTACAGCAGCCGGGCCATCACGTCGTTGGCCCGGTCGGCGTCGATCGGCCCCGACAGCAGGATGACCCGGCGGCGCAGCAGCCGGTCGACCGGGTCGATCGGGCGGTCGAACGCCTCGGTGAAGGTCCCGATGCTCATGGGAGCAGGCTACCGGACCGGGCGGCCGCCGACGACCCGTTCCGCCGAGGGCGAACCGGGATAGGATCGGATCCGGTCCCCCGATCAAGCCAGCCGACGGAGCGCGCCATGGCCAGCTTCCACATCATCGAAGGCTTCGTGATCGTGGGCGGCTGGGCCCTGCTGTTCCTGTTCGGCATCGGCCTGTTCATCACCAAGCGGGACGCCAACCGGGTCTACTGGGGCCTGCTGACCGTGCTCCAGGTGCTGCTCGGCGTCCAGCTCCTGGTCGGGCTCGTCCTGCTGCTCTCCGGCGGCCGCCAGCCGCTGCTCCACTACCTGTACGGCGCGGTGTTCCCGGCCCTGGTCATCGGGGTCTGCCACGTGCTCACCCGGGGCCTGGAGAAGCCCCCGTACCACATGTTCTTCACCATCGGGTCGTTCTTCGTGTTCGGGCTGACGGCCCGGGCGCTGATGACGGGGCTGGGGATCGGCTGACCGGTGGCCCGTGACTGGCTACTCTATCGTTCAACCTTCCTCCGCCCCGCCCGATTTGCAAGGATGCGGCTCCGCCCCCTAGATAGAGGCAGCGTCCACTCCGACCCGAGGATGGCCATGCAGCCCAGTCGTCGCGCTCCCGCCCGCTGGCTCGCGGTCACGGCGCTCGTCCTGGCCGCCGCCGGCTGCACCCCCGAGAGCGTCACCGAGCAGGGCCAGGCCATCTACAACCTGTACAGCCTGTTCCTGTACATCGCCGCCGTCGTGTTCGTGGTCGTGTCGGGGCTGGTCATCTGGTCGGTGATCCGCTACCGGCGCCGCAACGACGAGCTGCCCACCCAGACCCACGGCAACAACCGGCTGGAGCTGATCTGGACGGCCATCCCCACGGTGATCGTGCTGGTCCTGTTCGTGTTCACCATCCAGGCGCAGAACAAGGTCCTGGACAGCCCCGGCGAGGCCGACGTCAACGTGACCGCCACCGCCTTCCAGTGGAGCTGGCGCTTCACCTACGAAGGCACCGGCGCCGAGGTCGTCGGCGGCCCCGAGACCATCCCCGAGCTGGTCGTGCCGGTCGGCCAGCGGGTCCGGGTCAAGCTGGTGTCGGTCGACGTGGTGCATTCCTTCTACGTGCCCCAGACCCTGTTCAAGCGCCAGGCCATCCCGGGCGTGACCAACGAGTTCGACCTCACCTTCGAGAGGACCGGCCTGTTCCACGGCCAGTGCACCCAGTTCTGCGGCCTGCAGCACACCGACATGGTGTTCCGGGTGCGGGTGGTCACCCAGGGCGAGTACCAGAGCTGGCTGGCCGAGACGACCAGGCGCGGCGCGGCCAGGCAACCGGGAACCTAAGGAGCGACGAGCGACAGATGGCGACCACCGAGCTTCCCCGGCCGGCGCTGCCCGAGGCCCACCACGAGGAGCCGGGCGGCATCGTCGACTACCTGACCACCGTCGACCACAAGAAGATCGGCATCCTCTACATCTTCACCGCCTTCGGGATCTTCCTGGCCGGCGGGGTGCTGGCCCTGGTCGTCCGCTGGGAGCTGGCCCAGCCAGGGCTCCAGGCCATGGGCGAGAACACCTACAACCAGGTGTTCACCATGCACGGCACCCTGATGATCTTCCTGTTCGCCGCCCAGGTGTCCACCGGGCTGGCCAACTACCTGATCCCGCTGCAGATCGGCGCCGCCGACGTCGCCTTCCCCCGGGCCAACGCCATGTCCTACTGGCTGTACCTGTTCGGCAGCCTGATCGTGTTCTCCAGCTTCTTCGTGGCCGGCGGCCCGGCCGCCGTCGCCTGGACCGCCTACCCGCCCCTGTCGACCGAGTACTTCCAGGGCACCGGGATGGACCTGTGGATCATCGGGCTGTCGGTGGTCGGCATCGCCGGCATCCTGGGCGCGGTCAACCTGGTCACCACCATCTTCCGGATGCGCATGCCGGGCATGACCATGTTCCGGCTGCCGCTGTTCTGCTGGGGGGTGCTGGTCAACCAGCTGCTGATCCTGTTCGCCTTCCCGCCCCTGACGGTGGCGTTCGTGCTGCTGTTCATGGAACGCAACTTCGGGGCCAGGTTCTTCGACGTCGCCGCGGGCGGTAACCAGGTCCTCTACCAGCACGTGTTCTGGTTCTTCGGCCACCCCGAGGTGTACATCATCATCCTGCCCATCTTCGGGATCATCAGCGAGGTCATCCCCGTCTTCTCCCGCAAGCCGCTGTTCGGCTACCGGGCCATGGTGTTCGCCTTCTTCGGCATCGCCGCCCTGTCGTTCGGGGTGTGGGCCCACCACATGTTCACCACCGGCGTCGTCTACCTGCCCTACTTCTCGATCATGTCGCTGCTGATCGCGGTGCCCACCGGGATCAAGGTGTTCAACTGGATCGGCACCATGTGGCGGGGGTCGATCACCTTCTCGACGGCGATGCTGATGGCGCTGGGGTTCATCCTGGTGTTCGTGAACGGCGGCATCACCGGGGTGATGATCGCCTCGCCGCCGATCGACTTCGCCGTCAACGACACCTACTTCATCGTCTCCCACTTCCACTACATCATGGTCGGCGGGCTGCTGTTCGGGATGTTCGCCGGCTTCTACTTCTGGTTCCCCAAGTTCACCGGCAAGCTGCTGTCGGAGCGGCTGGGCCGCTGGCAGTTCTGGCTCTTCCTGGTCGGCTTCAACCTCACCTTCTTCCCCCAGTACCTGGTCGGCCTGGACGGCATGCCGCGGCGCATCGCCGACTACCAGATCGAGCGCTGGACCTCGGCCAACCTGGCCTCGACCGTGGGGGCGTTCCTGACCGGGGTGTCGGTGCTGCTGTTCCTCTGGAACTTCGTGGTGTCGATGAGGCGCGGCGCCCCGGCCGGCGACGACCCGTGGGAGGGCAACAGCCTGGAGTGGGTGACCACCTCCCCACCGCCCCACCACAACTTCCACGAGCTGCCCGAGGTCCACTCGGAGCGGCCGGCGTTCGACCGCCGCCACCCGCCGTCGTTCCCTGGCGAAGGCGCCGACACCGACCCCGAGCGCGACCCGGATCGGGGCTGAGCCGATGACCGACGAAGCCGGCATCCTCCTGCGGGTCTCGGGCTTTGGGTTCGTCGCCGGGATCATCTACTGGTTCCTCAGCTACGAGTGGCTCGGCACGGTCTGCCTCCTGCTGCTGGGCGCCGGGCCGGGCTTCGCCGGCCTGGTCCTGGTCCAGGAGCAGCGGCAGCGCGGCGGCACCGGCGAGTCCCAGGCCGACGCCCTGCGCCGCCTGGCCGGGATCCCGCCCCGGGACCCGCCCGGCCCCAAGGACCTGGAGGCCGAGGACCTGGGCGTGCTGCCGCTGCCCACCATCTGGCCGCTGGCCGCCTCCCTGGGGATGACCATCATGCTCACCGGGCTCATCTACGGGCTGTGGCTGGTCATCCTCGGCATCGGCCTGCTCGGCTATGCCGTCTGGGGCTGGCTGGCCGCCGTCAACCGCGAGAACCGCTACGGCCGCGTCCTGGCCGACACCGAGCCCCCCTCACCCCAGTCCGGCCCGGTGTCGGACCCGAGGCCGCACCCCGACCCGGAGGCGCAGGAGCGTCGCGACCGCCCCTGAGCGGCCCGGCCGCTACTCGCCGTGGGGGCCGGTGGCCGCCGGGGCCCGCTCGCCGTCGCTGGAGGCGGGCTCGAGGCTGACCGTCTCGTAGCCGCCGTCGGCGGTGCGGCTGAGGCGGACGCCGGCGTTGATCTGGGCCGGGCGGAGGCGGCTGCGGCTGAGGCCCTTGCAGATCCAGTAGGTGACCAGGAAGGTCACGATCGGGGCGACCACCAGGCCCCACTGGAGGATGCGGGTGATGGTCTCGACCGGCACGTTGAGCAGGACCCCGAAGATGTCGTTGCCGCCCTCCAGGAACATGATGAAGAACACCATCAGGCCGGCGGCGCCGATGCCGGTGCGGACCGGGGTGTCGCGGGGGCGGTCGAGGAGGTGGTGCTCGGCCCGGTCCTTGGTGAAGCGGCGCTCGATCCAGGGCCACAGGGTGAGGATGCCGAAGGCGATGCCGGGGAACAGCACGGCCGGCCAGAACACCTCGGAGATGGTGAACCCGAACAGGGTCAGGTCCCAGGGCGGGCCGAGGCGCAGGGCGCCGTCGAGGAAGCCGATGTACCAGTCGGGCTGGGCCGGCGAGGTCACGTTGAAGGGCTCGAACGGCCCGTACTGCCAGACGGGGTTGATCTGGGCCAGGCCGCCCAGCAGGGCGAGCACGGCGGTGGTGAACAGCAGCAGCGACAGCGACTTGAAGGTCTGCTCGGGCCACAGCCGCTTGCCGACCACGTTGCGCTCGGTGCGGCCGTGGCCGGGGAACTGGGTGTGCTTCTGCAGCACCAGGATGGCTATGTGGACCCCGACCAGGGCGATCAGCAGGGCCGGGAGCAGCATCACGTGGAACACGAACAGCCGCGAGATGATGTCGGGGGCCGGGAACTCGCCGCCGAAGAGGAGATAGGTCGCCCAGGTGCCGATCACCGGGATGGCCAGGGTCACGGCGTAGAAGATGCGCAGGCCGATGCCGGAGAGCAGGTCGTCGGGGAGCGAGTAGCCGGTGAAGCCCTCGCCCAGGGCCAGGAACAGCAGCAGGACGCCGACCAGCCAGTTGACCTCGCGGGGGCGGCGGAAGGCGCCGGTGAAGAACACCCGGCACAGGTGGATCACGATCGCGGCCACGAACACCAGGGCCGCCCAGTGGTGGGTCTGGCGCATCAGCAGGCCGGCCCTGACCTCGAAGGAGATCCGCATGACCGAGTCGTAGGCGGCCGTCACGTGCGCGCCCCGCAGGGGCTCATACGGGCCGTCGTAGATGACCTCCTGGACCGACGGGGTGTAGAAGAAGGTCAGGAAGACGCCGGTGAAGATCAGCACCACGAGGCTGAACAGGGCGATCTCGCCGAGCAGGAACGACCAGTGGTCGGGGAAGACCTTGCGCAGGGCCGTGCGGGCCAGGCTGGCCGTGCCCAGCCGCTCGTCCAGGTACTTGAAGGACCGCTCGGTCACCGTGCTCATCATCGGCCTCGATTCATGTCCCAGAACGCCGGCCCCACGGGCTCGGGGAAGTCCCCCTGGGCAACCAGGATGCCATCCTCGTCGACCCCCAGGGGCAGCTGGGGCAGGGGCCGGGCGGCCGGCCCGAAGAACGGCCTGGCCCCGTCGGACACGTCGAACTGCGACTGGTGGCAGGGGCAGATGAGCGACTGGCTCTCGGCCCGGTACAGCCCCACCGGGCAGCCGGCGTGGGTGCAGATCTTGGAGTAGGCGACGTGGGTGCCCTCGGGCACCCCGGCCATCTTCTCCGGGGGCAGCTTCAGCGACCCCGGGCGGACGTGGATGAGCAGGGTCTGGGCGTCGGCGGCGCCCTCGTGGCCCTCGGGGAACACGGTCAGGAAGCCGTCCTCGGGGACCTGGCCGAGGGTGACCGGCTCGCCCTCCTCGTCGACCACCCGCGAGCCCCGCCGCCACGGGGTCATCTTGAGGGTGTTGCCGGGGGCCGGGCCGAGCGACAGCACCGGCAGCAGCAGGGCCAGCCCGAGCGCCCCGCCGGCCCCGGCGAGCAGCTTGAGCAGCATCGAGCGGCGGCCGAGGACGGGGCCGACCTCCTCGGAGAGGGCGTCCCCGAACGCCTCCCGGCCGGCGGCGCCGCTGCTCAGCTCGTGGCGCTCCTCGACCACCTCGCGGGCGTCGAGCAGGTGGTTGGCCCAGATGCCGAGGGCGACCCCGAGCCCGCCCAGGGCGACGGCGAACAGGACCCCCTCGACCTGGGTCTGGCCGCCGCTGAAGTAGACGACGAACAGCCCGATCCCGGCGACGACGGTCACGGCCAGGGCGATCGCGGTGCGCCGTTCGGCCCGGCGCTGGCCGCCGGTGAGCTCCCGGTTGGCCGGTCCCTGCTCGGTCTGGCGGTCGACGTCCACCCGTTCGCTCCCCTGCTGGTCGCTGTCGGTCATGACTTCCCGGTCGCTGCTCCGGTCGGTTTCAGCCGCGCCCGGCGATCCAGCGGGAGGCCACCACCAGCAGCCCCAGCCCGATCACCCAGGCCACGAACCCCTCCGGCACCGGCCCCTTGCCGCCGATGGGGGCGCCGCCCTCGTTGTAGGGGTCGGTGCGCAGGCTCTCGACGTAGGCGGCGATGTCGTCGACGTCCTGCTGGCTCTTGGCGGTGCCGAACTCGTAGTCGGTCATGCCGCCGCCGACCGGCATCTGCCCGGGGCCGATCTTGATCGCCTCGGCCACGTCCTGGGGGTGGACGTCCTGCAGCGACACGGCGATGTTCTCGCCGCCCAGGGCCGCCCCGGCGCCGTTCATGCCGTGGCAGGCCGCGCAGGCCTGCCCGTAGAGCTCGCGGCCGCGCTGCAGGTTGCCCCGGGCCGGGTCGACGTCGGGGAGCTGGGCGTCGCCGACCGCCTTGCCGATGTAGACGACCAGGGCGCGGACGTCCTCGTCGCTGAAGCGCTGCTTGCCGCGCTCGATGGCCGGGCCCTTGTTGTCCTTCCAGGGCATCCGGCCGGTGCGCAGGACCCAGTTGACGGCCGCCGCCCCGCCGACGTCGTTGAGCGACGGCACCGTCGGGTAGTAGCTGGGGCCGGCCGGGTCGGGGCCGTGGCAGGAGGCGCAGGCGTTCTCGTACAGCTCGCGGCCGCGGGCGTTCAGGGCCGGGCTGTCGCTGGGCTGCTGCTGGGCGGCGGCCGCGGCCGCCCGCCGGGACGAGGAGGCCGTCCCGGTCGTCGGCGTGAGGAGCAGGGCGAGCACGGCGATGCCGCCAAGGAGGATCGAGGTCCTGCGCACCCGGCCGCTCCCTTCGACGAGGACGGACGCCTGTTCTCATGCTAGGCAGGCGGGGACGCGCGGGCAATTCGGGATCCAGCAGCGATAGGCTCTTGCCGGGAACGCTGCGACCAAGGGGGGTCGATGGACACCGACGAGCTGACCTACGGCAGCTATCTGCGGGTCCCCGAGCTGCTGGCGCTGCAGCAGCCACGCTCGCGGCCCCCCCATCCCGAGGAGCTGCACTTCATCGTCGTCCACCAGGCGCTCGAGCTGTGGATGAAGCTGCTGCTGCACGACCTGGGCCGGATCCTGGCCCTGCTCGACGCCGACGCCTTCACCCGCGCCCAGGCCCTGCTCGGGCGGGTCAACCACACCCTGGAGCACGCTCTCGACCAGATGCGCAGCCTCCACACCCTGCCCCCCTGGGACCTGCAGCAGTTCCGCAGCTACCTGGGGACGGCCTCAGGCTCCCAGTCGGTCCAGTTCCGGGAGCTGGAGCTGCGCTCGGGGCTGCGCGAGCCCGCCTACCTGAAGGCGCTGGAGATCGAGTACGGCGGCGCCCTGCCCGAGCCGCTGGCCGCCGGCCTGGCCGAGCGGTCCCTGGCCGACGCCCACGCCGACGCCGCCGCCCGCCTGGGCGTCACCGACCTGGCGTCCTGGGCCGACTTCTACGTCGACCCCGGCCCCCGGACCGACTTCTACCTGGTCTGCGAGGCCCTGGTCGACTACGACGAGCGCTGGATCCGATGGCGCCAGGAGCACGTGGCGCTGGTGCAGCGTACCCTCGGCGACCACGCCCGCGGCACCGGCGGGATGGCCATCGCCTACCTGCAGCGGACCACCCGCTACCGGTTCTTCCCGGTCCTGTGGGCGCTCCGCGACGAGCTGGTCGTCCGCGGGGGTGGCCAGCTGGTGGGGCGGCCGCGGCACGAGACGAGCTGAAGGAGGCGCAGGGAGCGGTGGAGTACCGGCGACTGGGGGCGAGCGGGGTCAGGGTGTCGGAGATCGGGCTCGGCTCCTGGCTCACCTACGGGGTCGGGGTCGAGGCCGACCAGGCCAGGGCGTGCGTGGCCCGCGCCTACGAGCTGGGGGTGAACTTCTTCGACACCGCCGACGTGTACGGCCGGGGGGCGGCCGAGGAGGTCCTCGGCGAGGCCCTGGCCGGGTTCCCCCGCTCCTCCTACGTGCTCGCCACCAAGGTGTACTTCCCGGTCGGGGACGGGCCCAACGACCGCGGCCTGTCCCGCAAGCACGTCATGGAGCAGTGCCACGCCAGCCTGCGCCGGCTCCGCACCGACTACATCGACCTGTACCAGTGCCACCGCTTCGACGACGAGACCCCGCTGGAGGAGACCCTGCGGGCCCTCGACGACCTGGTCCGCCAGGGCAAGGTCCACTACGTCGGGGTGAGCGAGTGGACCGCCGGCCAGATCGGCGACGCCCTCGCCCTGGCCGACGAGCTGGGCCTTGACCGGCTGGTGTCCAACCAGCCCGAGTACTCGATCCTGCGCCGGCGCATCGAGGCCGAGGTGCTGCCCCTGTCGGCCCGCGAAGGCGTCGGCCAGGTCGTCTGGTCGCCGCTGGCCCAGGGGGTGCTGACCGGCAAGTACCGCAAGGGCCAGGCGCCGCCGTCCGACAGCCGGGCCGCGTCGCGCAAGATGGGCTCGTTCGTGGGCCGGTTCCTCACCGACGACGTCCTGGACGCGGTCGAGCGGCTGCGGGTGGTCGCCGACGAGGCCGGCCTGACCATGGCCCAGCTCGCCCTGGCCTGGGTGCTGCGCACCCCGACGGTGGCGTCGGCGATCGTGGGCGCGTCCCGGCCCGAGCAGCTGGAGGACAACTGCGCCGCCGCCGGCCGCCGCCTGGACGGCGAGGTGCTGGCCGCCGTGGACAAGGCCGTGGCCGGCGTGCTGGAGCCGTGAGCCGGATGCCGGTCCTGGCCTTCATCCCGCCGCCGCCCACCAACGGCTTCCAGGTCGGGCCGTTCTTCTTCCACCTGTACGGGCTGTGCATCGCCATCGGGGTGCTGGCCGCGTTCTGGCTGGCCAACCGGCGCTGGGTCCAGGCCGGCGGCCAGCCGGGCGAGCTCGAGCGCCCGGCCATCTGGGCGGTCATCGCCGGGTTCCTGGGCGGCCGCCTCGGCTACGTCATCACCCACACCGGCGACTTCCGCGACAACCCGCTGGAGGTGTTCGCCATCTGGCAGGGCGGGCTGGCCCTGTACGGCGGGCTGACCGTCGGCATCCTCACCGGGCTGTGGGTGGCCCGCCGGCGCGGCCTGCCCGTGCTCAGGGCCCTTGACGCCGCCATCCCGGCCATCCCCCTGGCCCAGGCCTTCGGGCGCTGGGGCAACTACTTCAACCAGGAGCTGTTCGGCACCCCCACGACCGTCCCCTGGGCGCTGGAGGTCGACCCCGAGCACCGGCCCGACCGCTACGCCTCCTTCGCGACCTTCCACCCCACCTTCCTGTACGAGTCCATCTACAACCTGGGCGTGGTGGTCGTCCTGCTGCGGGTGTCGGCCACCCGGCGGCTCCGCCCCGGCAGCCTGTCGCTGCTGTACCTGGTCCTGTACGGCGCCGGGCGGTTCGGGCTGGAGCTGCTGCGCACCGACACCACCTACCGGCTGGGTGGCCTGTCCCGCAACGCCTGGATCTCGCTGGCCCTGGTCGTGGGCGGGTCGGTCTGGCTGTGGCTGCGGGAGCGCCGCCGGCCGGCCGCCGAAGCCGACGACGACGCCGAGGAGCGGCAATGGTCATCCTGAAGTCCCGGGACGAGATCGCCACCATGCGCCGGGCCGGGCGGGTGGTGGCCCGGACCCTGGAGCGGGTCGTGGCCGCGGTCCGGCCCGGGGTGAGCCTGCGCGAGCTGGACGACCTCGGGGCCCGGACGATCGCCGCCGAGGGCGCCACCGCCTCGTTCCTCGGCTACCACCCGCGGTTCGCGCCGACCCCGTTCCCGGCCAGCCTGTGCCTGTCGGTCAACGAGGTGATCGTCCACGGCATCCCCGACCGGCGCCGGCTGCGGGCCGGGGACGTGCTCTCGATCGACTGCGGCGCGGTGGTGGACGGCTACCACGCCGACGCGGCCGTGACCGTGCCCGTCGGCGAGATCGACCCGGCCGCGGCCCGCCTCCTGGAGGCCACCGAGCGGGCCCTGTGGGCCGGGATCGAGCAGGCCCGGGTGGGCAACCGGCTGTCGGACATCAGCCACGCCGTCGGCCAGGTCGCCCGCGCCGCCGGCTACGGCATCCTGGCCGACCACGGCGGCCACGGTGTCGGCCAGCTGCTCCACGAGGACCCGTCGGTCGACAACGACGGCCGCCCCGGCCGGGGCCCACGCCTGCGCGACGGCCTCGTCCTGGCCATCGAGCCGATGTTCGTCGACGGCGACCCGGCCTACGTCCACCGCCCCGACGGCTGGGCGGTGGCGACCCGCGACGGCTCCCGGTCGGCCCACTTCGAGCACACCGTGGCCGTCCTCGACGAGGGCCCGGAGCCGCTGACCGTCCTCCCCTCGGCCGGGAGGGAACCGGCGGCGCCGTCCCCTACGTGATACTCGCTGTACCGGTCGCCCCGACCGGGACCTGCTCGCCCGTTGCGTCCCTGGGATCAGAAGAGTGGGCTGCCGTCAGTGGCGTTGTAGCGCCGCACCTGTACCTCGATCGCGGCTGACCAGGTCGCGGTGAGCGGCGACATAGTTGTCACGCTCGGCTTCCTCGACGAGAAGGTGCCGCTCAGATGAGCCGGTGCGGGATCTCCTTGTTCAGCTGGCCGCGGTAGCCGCGCGGGTCGTCGTGGATGGGCGACTGGTAGGCCTCGCCGATGGTGGCCGCGCCCCACAGCAGCAGCAGGGCGGCGGCGATCAGCCGGACCACCCCCAGGGTCTCCCCC
>DASUPQ010000286.1 GCA_036280995.1 Actinomycetota bacterium
TGCATCGGCCCGGCGGTTGCGGTCCGGAGCGGGGTGGTGTCATGGGGTGGGGGTGTGGATGGCTGGTTGTCCGGGTCTCTGGGCGCGGATACAACTCGTTCCGGCCGGATCGCCGATCGTCCCGCCAGTTCCGTTGCGCCGTCCCGTCGCCGTCGTGCCGAGAGGAGCCGTCCGATGCCGTACCGTCCGCCGTCGCCGGCGACCCTTGACCGATGAGTCGTCCGGCGGGGGAGCCGGCCGCCCTGGCCGCGTGTTCCCGGAGCATGGGCGGTGCCGCCGCCGCGCTGCGGGAGGTCCGCGCGCGGCTGGGCCGCACGACCTCGTCCGAGGTCGTGGCCGGGGCCTGGCGGGGCCCGGCCAGCGAGGCGTTCCTGGTCGACGGCGCCGGGCTCCAGGTCGGGATGGGCCGGGCCGCCGACGTCCTCGACCAGGCCGCCGGCGCCCTGTCCGAGCTGGCCGGCCGCCTGGAGCAGGCCCAGGCGACCTGGGACCGGGCCCAGCGCCTGGCCGCCGGCGTCGGGGTCGACCTGGAGTCGCAGGGCGGGGGCGGCCCGGCATCGCAGGGCGGCGCCGCCCGGCCGCCGCTGCGGAGCGCCTGGAACCCGCAGGGAGGCGTCCTGTCGCCCGCCGATGCGGTCGACCCGGCGGCGATGCTGGTCGCCGGGCAGGCCGGCCGCATGGCCACGGCGGCCGAGCACGAGGCCGCGGCCGCCCGGCGGGTCGCCGCCGCCCGCCTCGACCAGGCGGCCAGGCCCGTCTCCGCCGCCTCCCCGCCCCGGGGCCGGGGCGGCCACCGGCCGGCCGGGACCGGGCAACCGGGGGGCACGCAGGGCCACGGTGGTGACCGCCACGGGGGGCCCGTGCAGAGGGCGGTGGGTCGGGTGCTGGAGGCCGGGGCCGAGGTGGCGATCGCGACCCACCACCTGATCGCGGGCGCCGAGGCGCGGGTCGAGGCGGCGGGCCGGCTGGCCACGACCGCCGACGACCCGTCGGTCCGGGCGGCGGCGGGCCGGGTCGCCCACTCGGCGGCCACGCCGCCGCTGCTGCGCGGCATGCACCTCGGCGTGCTGCCGCTGCTCGCGCCCGTCCTGGACTTCACCGCCTCGGTGAGCCACGGCGAGTCGCTCCTGCGGGCGTTCGTCGGGGCGCTCGGCGGCGCCATCGGCGCCGACCTCGGCGGCCGGGCCGGCATGGCCATCTGCGGCGGCACGGCCGCCGCCACCCAGGGCACCGGGCTGATCGTCTGCCCCACCGTCACCGCCATCGGCGGCGCCCTCGGCGCCCAGGCCGGCAGCGCGGCCGCCCTCCACGTCTATGACGAGCTCACCAAGCCAGACTCCGGTCCTCCCCATCCCGAGCCGGTCCACCCGGAGCCGGCCGATCCGGCCGGAGCCGTCAGGCGGGGGTCGGTGCCGGTGGGCGGACCTCGCCCGGGGCCGGGGTCGGGAGGGTGACGCGGTGGGGATGGGTGTAGACGTTCATGGTGTCGCCCCGGAGGAAGCCGACCAGGGTCATGCCGACCTGGTCGGCCAGCTCCACGGCCAGGCTGGAGGGGGCGCTGACGGCGGCGACCAGGGCCACGCCGGCCACGGCGGCCTTCTGGACGACCTCGAACGAGCACCGTCCGGACACGAACAGCACCATCCCGGCGAGCGGCAGCCGGCGCTCCGTGGCCGCCCAGCCGATCACCTTGTCGACGGCGTTGTGGCGCCCGACGTCCTCACGGACGCAGCGCACGTCGCCGTCGGGGCCGCAGACGGCGGCGGCGTGGAGGCCCCCCGTCTGCTCGAACACCCGCTGGGCCTCCCGGACCCGGTCGGGGATGGTGGCCAGGACCCCGCTGGCCACGGACGGGCCGTCACCGGCCAGGTTCGGGCAGGCCACGGTCACGGCCTCGATCGACGCCTTGCCGCAGACGCCGCACGACGAGGAGGTGACGGCCAGGCGGTCGAGCGACGGGTCGGGGACCGGCACCCCGGGGCGCAGGTCCACGGAGAGCACGTTGAACTCCTGCGCCTGCCCCTCGGGGGCGCAGAACCGGACCACCTCGATGTCGTCGGGCCGGGCCACCAGCTGTTCGCTGACGCAGTAGCCGATGGCCAGCTCGACGTCGTTGCCGGGGGTGCGCATGGTCACCCCGACGGGGCGGCCCGCCACCCGCAGCTCCAGCGGCTCCTCGACGGCCAGCCGGTCGCGCACCCGCCGCGCCTCGCCCCCGGCGCCGACCCTGAGCACCCGGCGCTCGGCAATCCCCCGACCCGCCATGGCCGCCTCCCGAGCTCGGCAGTTCCTTCCGGCAACCAGCCTACGTGGCCCTCCGCCCGGGCGCCGCCCGGGCCGGGCCCCGCTCCCCGCCCCGGGCGGGCGCGTCAGGTGAGGACGACGCTCGCCGGAACCCGGTTGTCGCCGAAGAACACCGAGTCGCGGAACTCGATCCCGACCGGGCGGCCCAGCTCCAGGGCCTTGGTGAACAGGTCGATCAGGCCGCGCTCGTGCTCGGTCATGGGCTCGTACAGCGGGATGCCGTAGGGACGCGGGGAGGCGTCGGTCTCGGCCCTGAAGAACGCGACGGGCCCCGCCTCCTGGATCCCGATGCGGGTCACGGCCGCCGGACCGCCGGCTCGGAGCAGCGGCAGGGCGGCGGCCTCGAACCGGTAGAGCAGGCGCGTCGGGTCCAGGGCGACCGAGTTCCGGTCCGACCAGAAGCGCCGGTCGGAGGGGTCGACGACGATACGGAGCTCGAAGTGGAGGTGCGGGTCGCTCGGGCCCGAGCCGATCTGGCCGATGAGGTCGCCCTTGGTCACCGATTCGCCTGGCTCGACGCAGATGCTGCCGCCGTCCAGGTGGAGGTAGCGCGAGACCAGGCCGGCCCCCGACGGGTGGTGGTCGATGGTGAGGTTGCCGCGCACCCCGGTGGCGCCGCGCTCCACCTCCACGACCCGTCCGGTGTAGGCGGCGAAGACGCAGTCCCCGGCCTCGCCCTCCAGGTCGACCGCCTCGTGCACCTGGTGCTTGACGTACCGGGCCGGCGGCCGCGCGTCGCCTGGGTCCTGGTCGCCGGGGTCCTCGTCGTCGGGTGGGCGGGACGGTGGCTCCTCGAACCGCGTGCAGGGGTCGCAGTCGCCGACGTTGCCGATGGCGGGCCGCTTGGCGCCGAAGAAGCCGTTCTCGGTCCGCAGGACCAGGGGCGGCAGCAGCGGCGGCACCAGCAGCAGCGGCTGGGGCGCGTGGACGGGCTGCAGGGCCATGAGGGCTCAGCCGTCGCCGGGAGGGCGGCGCTGCTCGCGCTCGTCGGCGGCGGTGATGGCGCGGGCGACCAGGGTCGGAGGCATGTGGCCGTAGGACAGGACCCGGTCGTGGAAGCGGCGCAGGCGGAAGGCGTCGCCCAGGCGGGCCTGGGAGGCGGCCCGGAGCCGTTCCAGCTCCAGGCAGCCGACCAGGTAGCTGAAGGGCTGGGTCGGGGTCATGGTGTAGCGGGCGACCTCGGAGCGGGCGGTGGACTCCTCCAGGCGGCCGACCGAGACCGCGCGGGCCACGGCGGCCTGGTAGGTGAGGTCGCCGGACTGGAGCTCCATGTCGAGCACGATCCGCAGCGCCCGCAGCAGCCGCATGGCCAGCTGGGCCAGGCGGGCGGCGTCGTCGTAGTAGCCGACGTCGTGCATCAGCTGCTCGGTGTACAGCCCCCAGCCCTCGATCATCACGCTGGAGCGGATGGCCCGCCGGGTCAGCGACGGGATGCGGTTGACGCTGGTCATCTGGAGGTGGTGGCCGGGATAGCCCTCGTGAGCGGCCACGGCGGGGATGATCGCGTTGGCGTGGTCGCGCAGGCCGGCCTCGTCCGGTGGCGGAGTGACCCAGAAGTACCCCTGCTGCCAGGCGTCGAAGGGGCCGGCGGGGAGGTAGGCGGCGAAGCCCATCACGGGGCGGAGGAACTCGGGGGTGGCCTCGACCCGGGCCATGGCGTCGGGGTTGGTGGCCAGGTCCTCGGCGAACACGAACGACTCCAGCCGCTCCAGCTCGCGCTCGTAGGCCGGCAGCAGCCCGTCGGGGCCGGGGTGGTCGGCCTTGAGCTCGTCGAGCTTGGCCGACCAGTCGGACCCGCCGAGCTTGGCCGCCTGCTCGGTCAGGGCGGCCGTGACCTCCTCGATCTGGGCCTCGCCGATCCGGGAGAACTCGGCCGGCGTGGTCGTGAAGCAGTGGACCTCACGGAGCTTGCGGGCCTGGGCGGCCTCGCCGATGGCGAACGGGGCGTCGTCGGGGAACCGGGCGGCGTGCTCGTCGCCCAGCCAGCGGGCGAAGTCGCGCAGGGCCTGGGCGGCCGTCGCCGCGGCGGCCTCGACCCGGCCAGCCAGCCGGGTCCCGGCGGCCAGGGGACCGAGCGTGCCGGCCAGGAACTCGGCCCCGCCGCTGGCCGCGCCGACGGCCATCTGACGCCACAGGGCCGGGCAGGGCTCGTCCAGCAACGCCCTGGCCCGATCGAGGAAGGCCGGGGCCGCCTCCAGCCGCTCGGTGGCGTCGGCCAGCCGCTGCTCCAGCGGGGCGAAGTCCCGGGCGACCAGCAGCAGGATCGACGCGGGCACGGCCGTGGCCGCCTCGAACGGGTTGCGGCGCCACGGCCGCTCGGCCTCCTCGGCCAGCAGCGCCTCGGAGATGGCGGCGGCGAGGGCGTCGCGGTCGACCGCCTCCTCCTCGTCGGCGGGCGCGACCGCGGTCACCCGGCCCCGCAGCTCGGCCAGCCGCCGGGCGAAGTCGTCCAGGCGCTCGGCCGTCACGACCTCGAGCCGGCCGTCGTGCTCGTGGCGGCCGAACGCGGTTGCCGCGGTCGGGAACATCTCGAAGACCAGGTCGAGGTACTCGGTTGTCAGCGGGGCAACGGCGTCGGCCACGGGCACACGCTCCTCTCAGGCGGAAGCATGCACCGAGCACCGGGCACGGCCAAGCGCGGCTCAGGAAACTCTCAGGTTCCGTTCCTATAGTTCCCGGCAGTCCTCCTCAATCGCGCCATTTCAGATAGGGAACGGCTTGGGACGACTGCTCGGCGACCCGGAGGTCTGGGACGACAGCCCGTCCCGGCCCCGCCCGGCGGTGCGGGGACTGGCCGGGCTCGCGGCCGGCGCCGTCGCCGGGCTCCTGCTCGCCTTCGTGGTCGTCCCCCGTCCCGACCCGCCGCCGGTGCAGGTCCGGCTCCCGCCGGCGGCCGAGGCCCCCAAGCTCCGGGTCGAGCGGCAGGTCCTGTACAGCGTCGGCCTCGGGGCCGGGCCCATGCTGCTGTCGCGTTCGGGCCGGCTGGAGGAGGTCAACGCCGACGGGACCGACCGCCGGGTGGTCTCCCAGAGCGTCCGGGCCAGCGCCGTGGTCGGTCCCGACCGTTCCGGTGTCCTGGTCGCGCTGGACGGCGGGGTGGTCACCCGGGTCGAGGCCGACGGCGCCAGCCGCCGGCTCGGCCCCGCCGGCTTCGTCGCCGACGGCCTGGCCGGCGCCGGCCGGCAGCTGCTGGCCTGCCCCGATCCGGCCGAGCAGCCGGCCGACGGCGGCCTGCTCCTCGACGCGGCCAGCGGGCGGTCGCGGCCGGTCAAGCTCGGCTGCCCGGTCGCCTGGGCGGCCCGGGCCGGGGTGTTCGCCGGCGCCGGCGGGCCCTGGACCCGGGTCGAGGGCTTCCTGCGGGCCGCGGCGACCCCCAAGGGCGGCTCGGTGCTGGTCGGCCGGCCCGGGAAGCGCCCCCGCGTGCTGCTGGACGCGCGGCGGCTGCGGGCCGAGGCGGGCCGGGGGGCGGTGGTCGACGGCCTCGCCCTGAGCCCGGACGGCAAGCTGGTCGCGGTGTCGGCGGGCCGGCCGGGTGGGGCGTGGTCGGTGCTGGTGACCGGGACCGACGGGCGCCGGGTGGCCGCCATCCCGCTGGCCGCCGGGCACCGGCCGGCCTGGATCGGCTGGTCGGACCGGCAGGGCTCGACCACCCTGGCCGTCGCCGCCGTCGACCGCCGCGGCGGCCTGGCCACCGCCGAGCTGGCGGCCAGGCAGGCGGGCGGCTACGTGCTCGCCTGGCGGCCCGGCGGCGGCGCCCGGGTCCTGGCCTCCGGCGTGCCGATGGTCGCGGCCGACGGCTTCGCCTGGTCCTCGGACGGGGACTCGGTCGCCATCTCCTCGCCCTCGGGGGTCCTGGTCGTCAAGCAGGCCGACGTCGTCTACACCACCGCCACCCCCGTCACCGGAACCCTCCTGGCCTGGCCGGCCCGAGCGGCGCCATGAGCGACCCACTCATCGAGCAGGGCCGGGGCCGGCGGCGGCTGGCGGTGGTGGTGCCGGTGGTCGCGGTGGTCTGCGGGCTGGTCGTGGGCGGGCTGGCCGGGGAGCGGGTGGCGGGGCGGCGCGACCCCGGGGCCGTGCCGAAGACCGAGGCACGGCCGGACGGGGTCCACGGGAGCAGCGGGCCGGTGGAGCAGCTGCGGGGGGTTGGGACGCTGCTGTTCATCGACCAGCAGGGGCGGGCCCACGCGCAGGGCGCGGACGGGCGGGACCGCCGGGTGCTGGGGCAGCTGGGGGAGCTCGCGGCCCAGCGGGCGCCGTCAGGGGCCGACCTGGAGGTGGCCGCGCACCTGCTGGCGTTCCCCCCCGACGACCGGCCGGCCGAGCTGGCACCCGACGCCGACCGGGTCTACCTGCAGACGGGCGACGGGGCGGCCGCGGTGGGGCGGCTGGTCGACGGGTCGCTGCGGCGGCTGCTCCCGGCCGGGTGGAAGGCGGCCGGGCCGCCGCGGCACTCGGCCGACGGGAGCGTGCTCGGGGTCTGCGGCTACCGCGTGGGCGGGGGGCCGATCCCCGGGGTGACGGCCGCCACCAGCTGGGTCCTGGACGGGGCCGGGGAGCGGCTGGCCACCCTGCCCGGCTGTCTCTACGACGTGGCCGCCGACGGCGGCGCGGCCCTGGTCGCCGACCCGGCCGAGGGTCGCCGGGCCGGTCCCGTGCCCGGCCGGGAGCTGCTCCGGCGGCCCCCGGTCGGTCCCTCCGACCAGCTCACCAGGGGCCTGCGCCTGTGGCGGCGCGACGGCGGCTTCCGTCCCGTGCTCGGCTTCGACGAGGTGGTCCGGGTGTTCCGGACCGTCCAGCCCGGGGCCGACCCGCGCGGCCTGGTGATCGTGACCGCCGTGCTCGGCCCGGACGGGCGCCAGGCCGCGGTCCGGATCGTCGACGCCCTGGCCGACGGCCATCCCCGGACGAGCCCGGAGGCCGAGGTCCTGGCCGTGGTCGACCTGGCCAGCGGCCGGGCCGAGCTCATCCCCGAGCACCTGCCCGGCCTCTTCACGTTCCTCCCCACCGGTGGCCGGGCCTGGACCGGCGGCGCCGGCACGGCCACCTACCTGCCCCACGACCGGCCGCCGCAGCTGCTCCGCTCGGGCATCGGCAACGACGCCGTCTACGCCCTCGTGCCCAGCCCCGACGGTGCCTGGCTGCTGCTGGCCGGAGGAGCCACCTGGCGGTTCATCCGTGCCGACGACCCCTCGGTGCAGGTGAGCTACCCGGCCCCCGGCCGGCTGGCCGCCTGGGTCCCGGCGGCCGGCTCATGAGCAGCCTGCGGCTGGCTCTGCGCGGGCTGCGGGCCCGGGCCGGGCTGTCGGCGGCGCTGCTGGCCGTGACCACCTTCGCCGTCGGGGTGGCCGCGGCCGGCGCGATCTACCTGCGGGCGGCCGGGGAGTCCCTGCTCGCCCAGAACCTGCGCACCGCGACCAGCTACACCGCCGGCCTGCATGTCAGCCAGGTCGTGGCCGACGGCCGGGAGCTGCGCAGTCTCACCGTGTCGCTGGCCGCGGCCCTGCCGGCCGTGCCGGCCCTCGCCCCGCCGGTCACCGGCCTGGAGACCCGCACCCCGGTCCCGATCCGGGCCGAGGGCGGCCAGCCGGCCAACGCGTACCTGGCCGGCCGCGACGGCCTCTGCGACCACCTGGTGCTCCAGGCTGGCCGCTGCCCCGGAGCCAGGCCGCTCGGCCTGCCGGCCGAGGCCGCCCTGAGCCGCCGGGCCGCCGACTGGCTCCGGCTGGACGTCGGCGACCGGTTCCGGGTCGAGGGGTTCGGGGCCGGCGCCGCCGGGCGCGACCTGGTGGTGGCCGGGATCTACACCCCCACCCCCCGCGACGAGTTCTGGTTCGGCGCCCAGCAGGCCTACTTCCCGCCCCCGCCGCTCGACAACGAGCAGCCGCCCATGGACGCCGTGTTCCTGGCCAACGCCGACCTGCTGCCGGTGGTCGACGGCGGGACCATGGACATCCGGGCCCGCTTCGACCACTTCATCCAGCCGGACCGGCTGCGCCTGGCCGACACCCGGGCCGTCCCCGCCGCCCTCGGCGAGGTGGCCGAGGTGCTGCGGGTCAACAACCCCAACGCCACCGTCCTCACCGGGCTGGCCGACGTGGTCGCCAAGGCCGAGGCCGACCGTCAGGCCCTCACCGTGCCGGTGCTCCTGGCCGACGTCCAGCTGGCCGCCCTGGCCCTGCTGATCCTGGTCGTGGTCTCCGCCATGACCGCCGAGGCCAGGGCCGGCGAGGTCGCCCTGGCCAAGGTGCGGGGCGCCACCACCGGGCAGGCCTTCGGGCTGGCCGTGCTGGAGCTGGCCGTCATCGCCGCCCTCGCCCTCCCGGCCGGGCTGGCGGTCGGCTGGCTGGGCGCGTACCTGCTGGCCCGCAGCCAGCTCGAGGCCGGCATCCCGGTGGCCGTCACCCCGGCGGCGGTGGTGGTGGCACTGGCCGCCGCCGCCGTCGCCCTGGGCGCGGCCAGCCTGGCCAGCCTGGGCGCGGTCCGGCGGCGGATCCTCGACCAGTGGCGCCGCGGCCGCTCCGACCAGGTCGGCCGGCGGGCGGTCGTCCTGGACGTGGTCCTGCTGCTGGTCGCCGCGGCCGCCCTGGCCAACCTGCGCGCCTCCGGGACCCGCCAGGCCACCGGCGGCTACGACCTGCTCGCCACCCTCGCCCCCGGCCTGGCCGTGCTGGCCGCCGCCCTGGTCCTCGGGCGCTCGCTGCCCCTGGTCGCGGGCTGGCTGGTCCGGCTCACCGGCCGCTCCCCGGGCGTGGCCACCTGGGTCGGGGCCCGCCTGGTGGCCCGCCGGGGCGGCCCGGCCCTGCGGGTGGTGATCGCCCTGGCCGCCGCCTTCGGGCTGGTCGCGTTCGCGGTCACCGTCCGCCAGGACATGGTCCGCAACCGCCACGACCGGGCCTTCACCCTGGTGGGGGCGGCCGAGCGGCTCCAGGTGGT
>DASUPQ010000287.1 GCA_036280995.1 Actinomycetota bacterium
GACCTGGGCCGGCTCGCCCTCGACCTGGACGGGGGCGCCGCCGCGGGTCCGCAGCTCGTACAGGGCCGCCGCCGCCAGCGCCAGGGCCAGCACCTCCCACCAGGGCGTGGCCAGCACCTGCCCGAGGCGGCGGGCCCGCTCCCGCTCCTCGGACCGCACCGCGATCCAGGTGACCAGGCCGAACAGCAGCAGGCCGGCGGCCATTGCGAGCGCCACCTCGCGCCTGGCCGCCGCCGTCGCCTGCGGCTGGAGGCCGGGAACGGGATCCAGCGGCCCGGCCAGCCCGAGCGCGACCAGGTAGCCGAGGGCGCCCCCGGCGGCCAGGGGGAGCGCGGCCTCGACCATCGACCGCGCCCCGATCGGCAGCCCGCCAACGCCGTGGGCGATCAGCACCGACACCTCCCCCCGACGGCGCCGGACCGCGAACACCGCAGCCGCAGCCACCAGGGCCAGGGCCAGGAGGCGCCCGGTGAGCGAGATGCTCTCCACCGGTCCGGTCAGGGCGGCCAGGGTGGCGTGGGCGCGGCGGACCACGTCGGTGATCGGGGTGGCGGTGGTGACCCGGGTGAGCCCCGTCTGCTCCGCCCAGGGGTCGCCGGTGGTCCCCTGGACGGCCTGGATCTGGCCGGCCAGCCGGTCGGCCTCCGGCAGGGTGAGCCGGTCCGACTCCGGGTAGAAGTCCCATTCCAGCTGGCCCGGGGACTCCAGCCGGCGGGTCAGCTCCAGGAACCGGTCGGGGTCGACTAGCACCAGCCCGGGCGGCGTGGTCCTCTCCTCCTGGTCCAGGGTGTAAATGACCTTGCCCAGCGGAGACCAGAAGCGGTCGAGCGGCTGGTCGGAGGTGGCCAGGTCCCGGTAGACGCCGACGACCCGGACCCTGACGCCGGGCGGCAGTCCCAGGCGGACGGTCTGGCCGGCCCGCACGCCGAGCGAGGAGGCGGCGGTGTCGGGCAGCCAGGCGCCGTCGCCACCGGTCCGCTCCAGCGCCTGGATGTGCCCGGCGAAGCCGTCCCGGGCGGCCAGGCGCACCCTGGCCGTCCTGGTCCCGGCGGCCGCGTCCATGGTCGCGCCCGACCTGGTGCGGACCGGCGGCCCGAGGCCGGGGACCAGGTCGCTGGCGACCGACTCGGCCGCCCGCTGCACCGCGGCCACGTCCGCCGGCCGGTCCCCGAACATGACCATGGCCAGCATCGGGACCCCGCCGATCCGGTCGAGCTCCTGGCCGACGGCGGCGTCGCCGGCGGAGGCCAGGAACAGCCGGCCCGAGGTCGCGGTCAGCGCCAGGATCAGTGCCGCGGCAACCACGGCGACCGCCACCCCAGGGAAGTGGACCAGCCGGATCGGCGCTTTGAGCAGGGCTTCTTATCCTTTTCTAAGCATACCAAGCTCAACGATCGGCTTGATCGTACCCGGATCAGACCTGGCGGTCGAGGACCTGGTCGGCGACCTGGGCCAGGGCGGTGCGGACGGGGCCGGGGGGGACGGCGTCGAGGGCGGAGCGGGTGGCGTCGACCTCGGCCTGGGCGGTGCGGCGGGCCTCGGCCAGGGCCGGGGAGCGGCGGAGCAGGTCCAGGGCGCCGCCGACGGCGCCGTTGTCGTGGTCGCCGTCGAGCACCGCGGCCAGCTTGGACCGCGGGTCGGCGCGCAGCAGCAGCGCGCAGCGCTGCTCCCCAGTGGCCGGTCCAGGCCCTGGAACATCGCCTACACCTGCTCGGCCGAGGCGACCCCTCTGAGGTGGCCGCGGCGGCGGCGTTGCCCAGGAACCGGCCTGGTGACTCACCGCGGCCGAAGAAGTACTCCTCGCGGTTGCGGGCGATCTGGTCCAGCCAGTAGCTCTCCTGGCCCGCCGCTTGCTCTGGTGGACGCTCCTATGTTGGGTCAAAGCGTGGGTTGGCCTCCAAGAGTCGGTAGAGCTGGCGGGCAACGTAGCGGACCAGACAGCGTCGGATTTCCCGGTTGGTCTTACCCTGGGCGCGGCGCCGTTGGGCGTAGGCACGGGTGGCTGGGTCATAGCGCAGCCTGGTCAGGACGACCAGGTGCAGGGCCTGGTTGAGCTGACGGTCCCCAGAGCGATTCAGCCGCACGCGCACCGTCTGGCCGCTAGAGGCAGGGATGGGCGCGGCCCCACCGAGCATGGCGAAGGCGGCATCGGTGCGGCAGCGGCCGGGGTGGGACCAGGCGCTCAGGACAATGGCGGCCACGATCGGGCCCACGCCAGTCCGGCTGAGCAGGTCGGGTCGCCAGGCCCGGACCAGGTAGTGATGGCCCGGGTGTGCTCGGCGATCTCGGCGTTCAGGAGCTGGATGCGGCGGGCCAGAGCGCGCAGGCTGACCGCAGTGGCGGCAGTCTCGACATCCCAGGTGGTCTGCTGACGGAGCCGCCCACAGGTGGCGACCAGGCGAGGCGAGGTCAGGCCACGCAGCCGCCCACGGAGGCTGTCGGGGGCGGCGACAACGAGGGCGTGGAGCTGGCGTTGGGCGTCGGTGGCAGCCTGGACCGCCGAGCGGCGGGCGGCCAGCCGCACCGACAACGCCGCGCGATGACCGGCCGCTCTGGGCTGAGCGAGCTGGTCACGACCCAAGGCTTCGCGGGCCGCCCTGGCCGCGTCCAGCAGGTCGGACTTGGCGCCGTGGCGGCGGGCGGCCCGCTTGGGCCGGTCCAGCTCCACCACCCGCTCGGCCTGGCCATCGAGGAAGCGGGTCAGGCCCGCGCCGTAGCCGCCGGTGCCTTCGACCGCCCAGACCCGCTGGCCAGGCTGGCGGGCCGCCACCTGGAGCAGCTGCTGGTCGCCGGCTGGAGTGGCCGGCACGGTCACCTGGGTGACGACCGCGCCAGTCGTGGCGGCCACGACCGCGGCGGTGTGGGTGTGCTTGTGGGTGTCTGCCTCGATGACGAGCTCGACGAGGTCTGCCAGCATAACCATGGGTTGACTCCTTGCCCGGACGTCGACGTGGACGGGATTGGTCCGGACCGGACGCAGGGCAGGACGGTGATGGGACACGCCCGACTGGCATCGGGTGGTCAAGCTCCTGATCAGGCCAGCAGCGCCGGTTCCGGGCCGCTCCTGGCAGCAGTGGGCGGACAAGTCCGGCGC
>DASUPQ010000288.1 GCA_036280995.1 Actinomycetota bacterium
CGATCGTCAAGGCCACCGCGCCTGGCAACTGAACGGGGTTGCTCATGCCACGACGCTACGAGGCGCCACGGCCGCGGCGGATCGGGCGTCGGGATCTCCCGCCCTGGCCGACGTCGCTGATCGGCGCGACGCCGCTGACGAACGTATCGGTCGCCCGTGACTGAGGCCTGCGCTGTCCTCAGCTCACCGCTTTCTTCACGAGCGCGCCGATCCTTGCCTCGTCGGCGGCGGTCAACTCCGTCAGCGCGAAGGAGGTCGGCCACATGTTGCCTTCATCGAGGTTCGCCGTGGCGTTGAAGCCGATCGTCGCGTACCTCTCCTTGAACTTCGACGCGGGTGTGAAGTAGCAGACGACCTTGCCGTCCTTGGCATAGGCGGGCATCCCGTACCAGGTTCTCGGCGAGAGGGCTGGGGCGCTGGCTTTGATGATGGCATGGAGCCGCTCGGCCATGGCGCGATCCGGTTCCGGCAGCTCGGCGATCTTGGCGAGCACGGCGCGTTCCCCGTCCGCCTTGCTTGCGGCCGCCTTGAGCTCTTTGGCGCGCTCCTTCATCGCGCCTCGTTCCTCGTCCGAGAACCCCTCGAACTTCTTGTCGGCCGCGGTGGTGCTCTTGGCGGACTTCCGCGTGTCGCTCATGGCAGGTTTCCTCCCCTGCGGGTCCTGATGGGGACGACCCTCATGCTAGCGAGCCGCCGCGGCGGCGGCTTCTCGAAAACTGATCGATGACCTGGGGCTCGCCGGGGTTCGCGTAGGCGGCGAGGATTGTGGCGACGATCAAGTGCGGGGCGTCTGCCGGATCGAGGCGGCCGCTGCTGGTGTCGGCCGCCGCTCCCTTGAGGAGGTGGTGGAGCACGCTGACCAGCCAGGACGCCGGCAGGTCGACACGGAAGACGCCTTCGGACTGGCCGCGCCGGACGAGCTCCTCGACCCGCTGCGCCGGCTTGGCGTGAAGCTCCCGGATCCGGCCCGGCGGCAGCACCGCCTGGGCGGCCTCGAGCACGGCGCTGGCGTCGGCGATCAGTCGCCAGCTCGACTCGACGAGAGTGCGCAGCGCCTGGCCCGGGTCGCCGGAGAGGTCGAGTCCCGCCAGCACCGCCTCGCCCTGCTCGAGCAGCCGGGCCAGCGTCGCCTCGATGAGGGCCTCGCGTGAGGGGAAGTGCCCGTAGACGGTGACCCGGCCCACCCCGGCCGCCTGGGCGATCTCGCCCACGCTGGCCGTCGTGGACCGGCTCAGACAGGCCGCGGCGGCGTCGAGGATCTTGACCATGTTGTGCTCGGCGTCGGCCCGGCGAGCGGTCCTGGCTCCAGCGCGTTGCATGCCATCGGCTCCCGAATAAGTTGAACACGGCTGTACGGGTATGATACACCGGTAACTCGAACACCGATGTTCAACTTCGTACCTTGGGAGTATTCGATGACTCGCCCCTCCACCACCTCGACCGTGCTGGCGCCGCACCCCTACCCCCGCCGCTGGAGGATCCTCGGGCTCCTCGGCATCGCGCAGCTGATGCTGATCCTGGACGTCACCGTGGTCGCCGTCGCCCTGCCGAACATCAGCGCCGACCTGGGACTGGGGCGGCAGCAGCTCACCTGGGTCGTCAGCGGCTACACCCTCGCCTTCGGCGGCCTGCTGCTGCTCGGCGGCCGGGCCGCGGACCTGTTCGGCGCCCGCCGCCTCGTGGTCGCCGGCCTCGGGCTGTTCGCGGGCGCCTCCCTGGTGGCGGGGCTGGCCCCGACCGGCGGGGCCCTGCTGGCCGGCCGGGTCCTGCAGGGCGCGGCGGCCGCCTTGCTGTCGCCGAGCGCGCTCTCGCTGGTGGTGCAGCTCTTCGACGGCGCCGAGCGGGAGCGGGCGCTGGGCGTCTGGTCGGCCCTGGGGGGCGGTGGCGCCGCCCTGGGGCTGCTGCTGGGCGGACTGCTCACGGCCGGCCCTGGCTGGCCCTGGGTGTTCTTCGTCAACGTGCCCGTCGGCCTCCTGCTCGCGCTCAGCCTGCACCGGGCACTGCCCCGCGACGCCGTCGGCGAGGCGCCGGGTCGCCTCGACCTGCTCGGGGCCGCCCTGGTGACGGCCGCCACCGGGACCCTGATCTACGCGCTCGTCCAGGCCGGCGACCGCGGCTGGGCCAGCGCCGCCACCGGCGTGCTGGCGGTGATGGCCGCCGGCCTCTACTGGGCGTTCGTGGTCCGGGTGCGCCACGCGGCCCATCCGCTGATGAATCTGGACCTGCTCGTCCGGCGTTCCGTCGCCGTCGGGACGTTGCTGGTGCTCGTGGCCACCGCGTTGATGATCACGGTGTTCTTCCTGGGCTCCTTCTACCTGCAGAGCTACCGGGGCTACGACGCGTTGCGGACCGGGCTGCTGTTCCTCCCCGTCGCCCTGGCCACCATGGCCGGCTCGGCGACCGCGGGCCGGGTCCTGGCCCGGCTTGGGCCCCGGCTCCTGGGGGCGGCGGGACTGCTCGTCGGCGGAGCCGGCATGTGGGTCGCGGCGACCGCCGACGGGCCCACCGCCATGGTGGCGGGGATCGGTGTCGCCGCCGCCGGGACCGGCGCGGTGTTCGTGGTCGCCTCGGCCACCGCGCTCGGCCAGATCGGTCCGTCCGAGGCGGGACTGGCCTCGGGGATCGTGAGCACCTTCCACGAGTTCGGCGCCTCGCTGGGAGCGGCCGTCGTCTCCAGCATCGCGGCCACCAGCCTGGCCGGAACCAGCCTGGCCGGGTTCTCCCGCGCGTTCGCCACCGCGGCGGCCGTCGCCGCCGTGACCGCGCTGGTGACGCTGGCCGTCGCACCCGGCCGCCAGGCAGCAGGGGGCTGAGGCCGTCACGATCCTCCGGCGAGGATGGCGCGCCCGAGGTCAATTCCCTTCAAGACGGTCTCGCGATCCCGTCCTAGCCTGGGCCCAGGACACAGAAAGGACCACGGATGAAGGGCTTCGATCCCAGTACCAGCTTCGAAGACGCGACATCCCGGAACTACGACGCGGTGAGCATGCGCGGGGACGAGGACGAGACGGTCGCCTTCCTCGCCGGGTTGGCCGGCGACCGGGACGCCCTCGAGCTCGCGGTCGGCACCGGACGCGTCGCCCTGCCGCTGCGGGCGGCCGGCGTGCGCGTCGACGGCATCGAGCTGTCCCAGGACATGGTCGACCGGATGCGCGAGAAGCCGGGCGGCGACCAGGTCGAGGTGACCATGGGCGACATGTCCCGGGTCAGCACCGGGCGCAGCTACGGGCTGGTCTACCTGGTGTTCAACACCATCGGGAACCTGCTCACCCAGGACGACCAGGTCCGCTGCTTCGAGAACGCCGCCCGTCACCTGACCGGCGACGGCGTGTTCGTGGTGGAGTGCCGGGTGCCGACCGCGCCGGCGTGGCCGGGCCACCAGTTCATCGACGTCGAGGAGCTCGAGCTCGACCACGTCCAGCTGGGTGTCAGCCGCTATGACCCGATCACCCAGATCCTCGATGTGAACCACGTCCGCCTTGGCGCCGGCGGCCCGGGCTTCAGCCCGATCAGGCTGCGCCTGGCCTACCCGCCCGAGTTCGACCTCATGGCCCGCATCGCCGGCCTGCGGCTGCGCGACCGCTGGGGAGGGTGGAGGGGCGAGCCCTACACCGCCGCCAGCTGGCGCCACATCAGCGTCTACCAGCGAGCCGAGGCCTGAGCGACGCCAGGAAAGGCCCGGGGGCGATACATCACCCGGAAGTGGGAACTGCGGTTGGACCCCGGCTAGGGCAGGAGCCCCAGCTCCCGGGCCCGGGCCACGGCCTGGGTGCGGTTGGCCACTTCGAGCTTGCTGAACAGGTGGCTGAGGTGGCGCTTGACGGTGTCCAGGGTGATCACCAGGTCCTCGGCGATCGCCCGGT
>DASUPQ010000289.1 GCA_036280995.1 Actinomycetota bacterium
CCTGGGAGGGCGTGTCGCTGGACACCCTGCTCGAGGGCCTGGACACCAGCGCCAGCTTCGCCCTGGTCTCTTCCTATGGCGGCTACACCACCAACCTGCCCCTGGCGGACCTGACCGACCACAAGGCCTGGATCGCGTTCCGCTACGACGGCCAGGTGTTGGAGCCCGAGCATGGCGGCCCGGCCCGGCTGCTGGTGCCGCATCTGTATCTGTGGAAGAGCGCCAAGTGGGTCCGGGGGATTCAGCTGCTGGACACCGACGAGCCGGGCTTCTGGGAGAGTCTCGGCTACCACAACTACGGCGACCCCTGGCAGGAGCAACGGTTCTGGGGCGACTGAACCCTGGCCTGGCGTACGGTCGGGACCGGGCAGGAACTAACGGAGGCAGCGATGACCAGCTCAAACGTGTGGAGCGACGGCAACGCCCTCGCCGGCCCCCTCCATGACGTCTTCCGCGTCGATCTCACCACCGCCATCGGGCGCTGCACGAACTGTGGGCGTGAAGGGCTGATGGCCGAGGTGCGGGTGTTCGACCACGCCCCCGGCGTGATCGCCCGCTGCCCGACCTGTGACCAGGTCCTGGTGCGGCTGGTCCGTGGCCCCGACCGTGCCTGGCTGGACCTGCGCGGCCTAGCGTATCTGCAACTGCCCGTACCGGAGGAGACCTGAGCGGTCCGAGATATGGAACAATTTCCGCCAATCCCGCTGGCCGAATGGCGCGACACCAAAGAGACGCTGCATCGGTTCTGCCAGGTCGTCGGCAAGATCCGCCTGGCCACCAGCGTCCGCCGCAACCACTGGTGGAACGTGCCCTTCCACCTCACCGGCCGAGGCATCACCACCCGACCCATGGGCCAGATCGACGGCAACCCGATCTTCACCATCGACTTCGACTTCGTCGACCACCAGCTGTATGTCCAAGCCATGGACGGCACCGCAGTGTCGATCCCACTCCATGGCCAGTCGGTGGCGTCGTTTCATCGCGCGGTGTTCGAGGCGTTGGCCACGTTCGGGATCAAGGTGAGGATCGCCAACCCGAGGCCGTTCGACCTGCCCGATGCCGACCGCCGCTTCGCCGACGACACCGAGCACGCCAGCTACGACCCGGCCTGGGCCAGCCGCTACTGGCAGGTCCTCAGCCAGGTGAATCTCCTCTTGGAGGAGTTCGCGGCACGGTTCTCGGGCAAGGTCAGCCCGGTCCACCACTTCTGGCACACCTTCGACATCGCCCACACCCGCTTCTCCGACCGCCACGTCGACCAGCCGCCGACGGCCGATGCCGTGACCCGGGAGGCGTATGCGCGGGAGGTGATCAGCTTCGGCTTCTGGTTCGGCGACGACCGCTTCGCCGAACCGGCGTTCTACGCCTACACCGCCCCGGAGCCAGCCGGCCTGGCCGACCAACCGCTGCAGCCGGCGGCCGCCTGGTGGGACCCGCGCGACGGCAGCCACCTGGCCGTCCTGCGCTACGACGACGCCCGCGCCACCAGCGACCCCCGCACCACCGTGCTGGACTTCTACGAGAGCGCCTACCAGGCCGGGGCCCGACAGGCCGGCTGGGACATGGGCCGGCTCGCCTGCCCTGGCGGGATCACCGACCCGCACCTGCGCCGGCACCAACATCCGCCTTGGGAGTGACATGCCTATGACATCCCCACGGAGGCATGTCGGAGGGTTCCACGAATCCTGAACGGGGATAGGAACGACTCGCGGCTACCGACCCCGTTGACTCTCAGCGCCGGCATGCCTTGGCGGTGGTCGGCGAGCTCGCCCAAGATGAACCCTTGACCCGGATCTGAGGAAGCGAGATGGATTAGGCCCAGGCGCGGCCGCTCAACCGCTGTATGTAGAGAAGGACCACCAGCTCGTGCTGCTGGACGGCGAGCCCATCTTCGTCGAGCAGCCCACGCAACACATCGCGAACCGAGACCGGCTGGGCTGACCTTGGACAGTTCCACAGCCGGCCCGCCACCAGCGACGAAAGGCAGCAGGCATGACCCAGCCAGGCACCGCCCTGGTCATCGGCGGCGGCATCGCCGGTCCCGTGGCCGCGATGGCCCTGCAACGCGCCGGCATCCAGGCCACCGTGTACGAGGCCTACCCCCGCGGCGCCGAAGGCATCGGGATCTTCCTTACCCTGGCCTCCAACGGGATCGACGCGCTGCGGACGATCGACGCGGACAAGCGCGCGGTGGCGGCCGGGTTTCCGACCCCGGGGATCGTGCTGCGCAGCACCACCGGCAAGCACCTGGGCACGGCCCGCACCGGTCTGTCGCTCCCGGACGGCACCATCAGCCACACGATGAAGCGGGCCGACCTCTACCAGGCGATCTGCGACGAGGCCACCGCCCGCGGCATCCCGGTCGAGCATGGCAAGCGCCTGATCGATGCCGAACCGGCCGGCGATGGGGTGCGGGCGGTGTTCGAGGACGGCTCGGATGCCACCGGGGAGGTGTTGATCGGCGCCGACGGTGTCCACTCGGCGGTCCGCCGGCTGATCGACCCGGACGCGCCCGCCCCCACCTATGTCGGCCTGATCAACCTGGGCGGGTACGCCAGGGGGGTGCACGTGGAGGCCGAGCCGGGCAGCTACACCCTGATCTTCGGCAAACGAGCGTTCTTCGGCTATCTCCTGGCACCAGACGGTGAGGTGTGGTGGTTCGCCAATGTGCCCCGCGGCAACGAACCCGCCCGCGGGGAGGTCGAAGCGATCACCGCCCAGGCATGGCAACGCCGGCTGGCTGAGCTGTATGCCGAGGATGTCGGGCCCGCGGTCCGGCTCGTCCAGGCCAGCGAGATCGCCAGCAAGGCCAGCTCCATCCACTCCATCCCGCACCTGCCGCGCTGGCACCGCGGCCGCATGGTTGTCATCGGGGACGCCGCCCACGCTCCCACCCCGACCTCCGGGCAGGGGGCCTCGCTGGCCGTCGAGGACGCCGTCGTGCTGGCCAAGTGCTTGCGTGACCTGCCCGACCCCCAGCAGGCGTTCGCCCGCTTCGAGGCCCTGCGTCGCCCCCGGGTGGAGCGCATCATCAAGGTGGCCGCCCGGATCAACAGCAACAAGACCGCCAGACCCCTTACCCGGGTGGTCCGGGACGCGATCCTCCCGGTCATCTTGCGGCTGACCACCAACAGCAAGCAGGTCAACCAGCAATACCGGTACCACATCGACTGGACCACGCCGACCAGCTCGACCACCGCCTAGCAGCTCCTGCCGAGGCGCGTCGGCTCCTCGTGTCAGGTCGTGCCGATGGCTCCAGCCAGCTTAAGGAGGAGCCGGTGTCCAACACCATGGTGTACTTGATGCGGAGGAGCACTGGGTGGCGGGCGGGGTGGTCGCCGCCGCTGCATTGGCACAGCTGCTGCGCGCTCGGCGGTCAACCTGGGAGCGAGTCAGCAGCGCGCCGCTGTTCGCCGACGACGAATCAGGCCCAATGGTGAGCCCCACTCAAGTCGTTAGCCGTCTGGTCTTCCTCGACAGGCCCGGTTCGACCATCGAGGAATAGCCGAGGAAGGAGGTCCCCCGTGAGTGGCCCGACCGACGCCGATGCCCGGACGCAGGACGAGGGGGAGATCCGGGCGATCGTGGACCGCATGTTCGACAGCTGGGGTCGCGGTGACGCCGTCGCCTACCATGCCGACCTCACCGACGACGCCGACTACGTGGCCTTCGACGGCTCTCGGCGCGGCAAGGCCGACAGCATTAGGTCGCACGAGAACCTGTTCCGCACGGTGCTGTACGGCAGCCGGCTGACCGGTGCGGTCGAGTCGATCCGCTTCGTCACCCCCGACGTGGCGGTGGTGCATCTGACCGGCTCGGTCGTGGAGGGTTGGCGCCAGCGGATGCGCCGGCGTCGGCTGTCGCGGCAGACCATGGTGGTGGTGCGGCGTGACGGGCGCTGGCAGGTCACCGCGTTCCACAACACCCGGGTGCGACCACTGTCGACCAGCGGCCCCATGGTCGAGCTGGGCGGCCGGTTCGTCCGCTGGCGCACCGACCGGGCCCGACGCAAGCAGCCCTGAGCGGGAAGGAGGGTAGCGTGGCTGGTGACCTGTCTGCCGCTCCGCCGGGAGCTCCGCTGGGCTCGGCCAGGAGCTGGCGGCTGCGGCTGGTCCGGGCGGCCAACGTCACCCTCGGGACCGACCCCTCGCTGCATGAGCTGTACCGAACGCGGTTCGAGGGTGCCCCGCCCAAGGTCC
>DASUPQ010000290.1 GCA_036280995.1 Actinomycetota bacterium
GGCCTGGACGCCCGCCTGCTGGTCGCCGAACGCGACTTCGGGGTCGAGCGGCGCCGCCAGGCCGTCGGCGGCCAGCTCCTCGACCTGCGCACCCCCAGCGGGACCATCACCGACGTGCTGGTGCCGCTGCACGGCCGCCACCAGGCCGACAACGCCGCCGGGGCCCTGGTCGCGGTCGAGGCGTTCCTGGGCGCCCACGAGGGAGCGTGGGGGCCGGGGACCGACGCCCCCGCCTCGGAGCGGCGCCACCTCGACCACGACACCGTCCGGGCCGGGTTCGCGGCCGTCACCTCGCCGGGGCGCCTGGAGGTGATGTCCCGCCAGCCGCTGGTGCTGCTCGACGGCGCCCACAACCCGGCCGGGGCGCGGGCCCTGGCCGCCGCGCTGCTCGAGGAGTTCGTGGTCGACCGGCGCACCCTGGTGGTGGCCTGCCTGGCCGACAAGGACATCCAGGGGATCCTGCGGGAGCTGGCCCCGGCCACGGGCCGGCTGGTCGTGACGGCCAACCGCAACCCCCGGGCGGCCCCGGCCGAGCGGCTGCGCAAGGAGGCCGAGATCCTCGGCCTGCACGCCGAGGTCGCCCCTGACGTGGCCACCGCCGTCGGCCGGGCGATCGACGGCGCCGCCGAGACCGAGGCGGTCGTGGTCACCGGCTCCCTGCACACGGTGGGGGAGGCGCGCGACCTGCTCCTGGGCACCGGCCCGGCTTGAGTATGATCGCGCGGTCATCCCGAACCCCCGCCCGTGGAGGACTCCGTGGCCGACGAACGCACCCTGGTCCTGTGCAAGCCCGACGCCGTCGCCCGCGGCCTGGTCGGTGAGGTGATCGGCCGCCTCGAGCGCAAGGGGTTCCGGCTGCTCGCCATGGAGCTGCGCACCCTCGACGAGGCGACCGCCAAGCAGCACTACGGCGAGCACGAGGGCAAGCCGTTCTTCGGCGACCTGGTCTCCTTCATCACCTCCGGCCCGCTGGTCGCGCTGTGCGTCGAGGGCCCGGACGCGGTCGGCGCGGTGCGCACCCTGATGGGCCCGACCAACCCGATCACCGCCCCGCCCGGCTCGATCCGGGGCGACTTCGGCCTGGAGATCGAGAAGAACCTGGTCCACGGCTCCGACTCGCCCGAGTCGGCGGCCCGCGAGCTGGCCCTGTTCTTTCCCGGAATGTAACCCTCCGACCGTTGGGTCGTTCGAGGGGCTGGTGTAGGATGCCCGGGTTTCTTCTGTAGGCCTCCTGCCTACCGCCGTGACCCATCGCAACACTGGAAGGGGCTGGTCTGGCTGCCGAACGCCTTCCGCTTCCTCGGCCGCGACATGGCCGTCGACCTCGGCACCGCCAACACCCTCGTCTACGTCCGCGGCCGCGGGGTCGTGCTCAACGAGCCCTCGGTGGTCGCCATCAACACCAAGAACAACGCCATCCTGGCCGTCGGCACCGAGGCCAAGGCGATGATCGGCCGCACCCCGGGCCACATCGTGGCCATCCGCCCGCTCAAGGACGGGGTCATCGCCGACTTCGACACCACCGAGAAGATGCTCCGCTACTTCGTCCACAAGGTGCACCGCCGCCAGTTCATGGCCAAGCCCCGGGTGGTGGTCTGCGTCCCCTCGGGCATCACCGGGGTCGAACGGCGGGCCGTGGTCGAGTCGACCTACCGGGCCGGGGCCCGCAGCGCCTTCATCATCGAGGAGCCGATGGCGGCCGCGATCGGCGTCGGCCTGCCCGTGCACGAGCCGGCCGGGAACATGGTGGTCGACATCGGCGGCGGCACCACCGAGGTGGCCGTGGTCGCCCTCGGCGGGATCGTCACCAGCCAGAGCATCCGCATCGGCGGCGACGAGCTGGACGAGTCGATCATCAGCTACATCAAGAAGGAGTACTCGCTGATGCTGGGCGAGCGCACCGCCGAGCAGATCAAGATCAACCTCGGCTCGGCGTTCCCCCTGCCCGAGGAGCCGACCACCGACATCCGCGGCCGCGACCTGGTCAGCGGCCTGCCCAAGACCATCACCATCGGCGCCGAGGAGATCCGCAAGGCGATCGAGGAGCCCGTCAACCAGATCGTCGACGCCGTCAAGAACACCCTGGACCGCACCCCGCCCGAGCTGGCCGCCGACGTCATGGACAAGGGGATCGTCCTCACCGGCGGCGGGGCCCTGCTCCGCGGGCTCGACGAGCGGCTCAAGCACGAGACCAGCATGCCCATCCACGTGGCCGACGAGCCGCTGCACTCGGTGGTCTTCGGCTCCGGCAAGTGCATCGAGGAGTTCGAGTCGCTCAAGAAAGTGCTCATCTCGTCAGAGGCCCACTGACCCGGGGGAGGTCGGGAGGCTCTGCGCCTCCCGGAGAAGGTGTCGAGAAGTCCCCGCCGCGCGCGCACCGTCCTGGCCGTGCTGCTGGCCGCCGCGATCGTGCTCATCACGATCGACTTCCGCCAGCCCGACGGCGGCCCCGTCGACCGCCTGCAGCGCCTCGCCATCGCCGTGTTCGGGCCGCTGCAGCGCGGGGCCAGCGCGGTCGTGCGGCCGGTCGCCGACCTGGCCGGCGGGGTCTCCGAGCTGGGCGGGCTGCGCGAGGACAACCGCCGCCTGGAGGCCGAGGTGGCCCGGCTGCGGGCCCAGGAGCGGACCTACGCCGACCTGCTGGGGGAGAACCGGCGCCTGCGGGGGGCGCTGCGCATGGCCGCCCGCTGCGGCTGCCGCACCGTCGGAGCCTCGGTGGTGGCCAGCTCGGGCTCGAACTTCCAGCTGTCGGTCACGGTCGACGCCGGGTCGCGCCAGGGGGTGGCAAAGGACATGGCCGTGGTCGACGCCGACGGGCTGGTCGGGCGGGTCACCCAGGTGACCGCCGACTACGCCACCGTGCTGCTGGTCACCGACCCGGCCAGCGGGGTGGCGGCCACCCTGGCCCGCGCCAAGGCGCCCGGCATCGTCAAGGGCAGCGGCTCCCAGCTGCTCTCCTTCCAGCCGGTCCGGGCCGGCACCTCCGTCCGCCGCGGCGACCCGGTGGTCACCCAGGGCTACCAGGGCGGCGTGTTCCCGGCCGGGCTGCCCGTCGGGGTGGTCGAGCGGGTCGACCCGGCCGGCGCGGCCAGCCTGGTGCCCAGGGTCGCGGTCCGCCCGTATGCCGCCCTCGGCGCCCTCGACGTGGTCGCGATCGTGGTCGAGCGCCCGGCCCCGCCGGCCCGGGGGAGCTGAGCCGTGCGCCGCCCCCTCGTCCTGACCGCCGTCCTGGTCGTGGCCGTGCTCGTCCAGTCGACCGTGCTGGCCGAGCTGCGCCTGGCCGGGGTCCGCCCCGACCTGCTGGTCCTGGCCGTGGTGGCCGTGGCCATGGCCTCGGACGCGGCCACCGGGGCGGTGTTCGGCTTCGTCACCGGGCTGGTCGCCGACCTCCTGTTCGACCTGCCGGTCGGGGTGTCGGCGCTGGTCTACACCGCCGCCGGGTTCGCCGTGGGGACCGTCCGGGTGTACGTGACCAGCCACCGCCCGCTCGTCCACCTGGTCCTGGTCGGCGCGGCCAGCCTGGCCTCGGTGTGGTGCTGCGGCCTGCTGCTGCGGGTGTTCGACCTGTCGTCGTGGGCGGCCGTGGCCCGGGCCGGCCCCCTGGTCGCCGTCTACAACCTGCTGCTGACCCCGTTCGTCTACCCGGTGGTGTGGGCGCTGACCGAGCGCGTCCCCGCCCGCCCGGCCCGGCGTTGGTAGGTTCGCGCCGTGCACCCGCCCTCCTCCCCGCTCCGCTCCCGCCTCACCGTCCTGTCCATCCTGGTGGCGGTGCTGTTCGTGGCCCTGTCGTCGCGGCTGTGGTACCTCCAGGTGCTGGCCGGCGAGCGCTACGGCGACCTGGCCGAGGGCAACCGGGTCCGCCAGGTCGTGGTCGAGGCGCCCCGGGGCCGGATCCTGGACCGCGAGGGCCGGGTGGTGGTCCGCAACCGGGCCGCCTGGGCGGTCACCGTCAAGCCGTCGGAGCTGGGCGACCGCCGCGAGGTCCTTGGCCGCCTGGCCCGGCTGCTCGGCACCAGCAGGGCCCGGCTGGAGGACCGCATCGCCGGCTACACCGGCTCGCCCCTGCGCGGCATCCCGGTGGCCGAGGACGTCCCCACCCGCCAGCTCTTCCACCTGACCGAGCACGCCGACCGGTTCCCCGGGGTCGCCCCCGAGGTGCTGGCCCTGCGCGAGTACCCGGCCGGCCCGGCCGCCGCCCACGTACTCGGCTACGTGGGCGAGATCTCGGCCGGCGAGCTCAAGGAGCGGCGCTTCCGCGGGTACGAGGCCGGCGACATCGTCGGCAAGGCCGGGGTCGAGCTGACCTACGACAAGTGGCTGCGGGGCCGCGACGGCGTCCAGGACCTCGAGGTCAACGCCGCCGGCGAGGTCGTCCGGGCCCTCGGCGGCCGCCCACCCGTCCCCGGCCGCGACCTCCAGCTCAACCTCGACCTCAACCTCCAGGTGAGTGTCGAGCGGGCCCTGGCCGACGGCATGCGCGCCGCCCGCCGGCTGCCCGACAGCCAGCGCGGCGGCACCTACCCGGCCCCGGCCGCGACCGCGGTCGTGCTCGATCCCGACGACGGCGCCGTGGCCGCCCTGGCCAGCCTGCCCCAGTACGACCCGCGGCGCTTCGTCGGCGGCATCTCCCGGCGCGACTTCGACCGCTACGCCGGCAGCCCGGGCAAGCCGCTGCTGCACCGGGCCGTCCAGTCGGCCTATCCGCCCGGCTCGACCTGGAAGCCGTTCACCGCCCTGGCCGGCCTGGAGGCCGGCACCATCACCCCGACCAGCACCTACCACTGCCCCGGGTCGTACACCATCGGCAGCTACACCAAGCGGGACTGGACCCCGCGGGGCCACGGCACGGTCGGGCTCGGCGACAGCCTGCGGCTTTCCTGCGACGTCTACTACTACAACCTGGGTGCTCAGCTCGGGGTGGCCGAGCGGGCCCAGGAGGAGCGCGGCCAGCGGGTCGACGAGAAGATGCAGGCCACCGCCCGGGAGTTCGGGTTTGGGCGGCGGCCTCCCCTCGACCTGCCGTACGGGGCCGAGGGCACGGTGCCGACCCGGGAGTGGCGCAAGCGCTTCTGGGAGGAGAACCGCAAGACCTACTGCGCCGGGTCCAGCGCCATGTACCGGGAGCTGTGCCGCGACGGCTGGCGCTGGCAGGGGGGCGACAACCTCAACGTCGCCATCGGCCAGGGCGACCTCCAGGTGTCGCCGCTCCAGCTCGCCGTCGGCTATGGGGCGCTGGCCAACGGCGGCACCGTCTACCGGCCCCACGTCGGCCGGGCGGTGCTCGACCCGGCCAGCGGGCGGGTCGTCCGGCGGGTCGCGCCCCGGGTCACCGGGGTGGCCGAGGTGCCCGGCGGCGCCCTGGCCGCCGTCGGCCAGGGGCTGGCCAGCGTGACCACCGGCGGGACGGCGGCCTCCGCATTCGCCGGGTTCCCGCTGGACCGGTTCCCGGTGGCCGGCAAGACCGGCACCGCCGACCTGCCGCCCCAGGCCCCGTTCGCCTGGTTCGCGTCCTACGCGCCGGTGGGGAACCCGGAGTACGTGGTCGTGGTCATGGTCGAGCAGGGCGGCCACGGCGGCGAGACGGCCGCCCCGGTGGCCAGGGCCATCTACCAGAAGCTGTTCGGCCTGCCGGTGACCCCGGTGGCCCCCGGGGCGGACCGGAGCGGCTGATGCTGGTGCCGAGGGCTGTCGTACCCGGGACCGCACTCCCCGCTGGTGCCGCGGGCACGGAGCGGAGCGGCTGATGCAGGAGTCGTGGGGGTCGTACTCCGACCGGGTGTCGAGGCTCGGCTGGGAGCAGGCCAGCGACCGGCCGATGGCCTGGCGGGCGCCCTGGCGGCACCTGGACCCGACGGTGCTGCTGGCCGCCCTGGCCCTGACCGCCCTGGGCCTGCTCGCCATCTACTCCTCGACCTTCGCCGGGCTCCGCGCCCAGGGGCTGCCCGAGGCGGCCATCATGCGCCGCCAGCTGCTCAACCTCGGCCTCGGCCTGGCCGTCATGGTGGCGGCCATGGTGGTCGACTACCGCCGCCTCCAGGCATGGGCCGGCGTGGTGTTCGGGGCCGTGGTCGTGGCCCTGGGACTGGTCCTGACCCCGCTGGGGTCGGCCACCAACGGGGCCCAGTCCTGGTTCGAGCTCGGCGCCTACCAGGTCCAGCCGTCCGAGTACGCCAAGATCGGGGCCATCATCACCCTGGCCGCCGTGCTCGGGGCCAGGCGGGAGACGCCGGGCCCGCGCCGTCTGGCCGCCGCCCTGGCCGCCGTCGCCCTGATCTGCGCCGAGATCCTGCTCCAGCCCGACTTCGGGACGTTCATGGTGTTCGTGGCCATCCTGTTCGGGATGCTGCTGGTCAGCGGGGTGCAGTTGCGCTGGCTGCTGGTCCTGGCCCTGGTCGGGATGGTCGGGACGATTGGCATGTTCAAGCTCAACGTGCTGCGCGAGTACCAGAAGGAGCGCCTGACCGCCTTCATCGACCCCGCCGCCGACGACGGTGGACGAGGCTTCACCTACAACTCGAGGCAGGCGCTGATCGCCATCGGCTCGGGCGGCGTCACCGGCAAGGGCTACCTGCGCGGCACCCAGACCAACCTCCAGTACGTGCCCGAGCAGAAGACCGACTTCATCTTCACCGTGATCGGCGAGGAGCTCGGCTTCGCCGGCGCCATGGGCCTGCTCGCCCTGCTCGGGCTGCTGCTGTGGCGGGGCCTGCGCATCGCCGCCGTGGCCCGCGACCCGTTCGGGGCGCTGGTCGCCGCCGGGGTGGTGACCATGCTGGCCTTCCAGGCCTTCGTCAACATCGGCATGACCATCGGCATCATGCCGATCACCGGGATCCCGCTGCCGTTCGTCTCCTACGGCGGGTCCTCGCTGGTCGCCACCTTCCTGGCCGTCGGCCTGCTCGAGAACGTCCACATGCGGCGCTACCTGTAGCGGCGGACCTTTGCCGGAGCCTGTCGGTTCTGGCAGACTCTTTGGCAGTCTTGCGCCATGCCATCCGGCGGTGCGGCCCGGCGGCGTTCTCGCCGCTTCCTGCTGTTCCCGGGGCATCTCGTGGTACCTCGAGGCGAGGTACCGGGCTTGCCCGGAGAGGGAGTGCCGGTCCGCGTTCGCGGCCGTTCCACCGGTGGCGGAGGAGCCGCCGCTTCTCTCGAGCGCAGAAGGTTTGCGGTCGCCCGTGCCGGCGGCCGTCCGAGCTTGATAGAGGAGCATCGATGGCTTCCCCCGACGACGCGCGGGTCGACGAGGCTCGCGACCAGTCCACCGTCCCCACGTCCCCGCCCGCCCCCACCGACACCGCCGACCGCGCCTCCGCGCCGGCCACCGGCGAGCCCGCGGCCCCGCAGCGTCGCCCGCGCGGGGCCGCGTCGTTCCCGGGCGGCCCGCCCCCGGCGGCCCCCGCCCCGGCCGACACCCCTCCCGCCCCCCGCCCGCCCCCCGAGTCCGCCCCGCCGCCCAGGTTCCGCGTCACCACCGTCGAGTCCGCCGGGGCATCGTTCGCCGGCGGCCCCCCGCCCCCGTCCCCGACACCCCGCG